>JAUWKC010000253.1 GCA_030607345.1 Planctomycetota bacterium
ATCGGCCTGAGCTGGTCGAGTTTCACAGGCTTTTCGACGGTAATCTCAACATCGACAACCTTGCCCAACAGCGGCAGGAGCGTGGTATTAACGGTAGTCGGCTTGACCGCCAGACCGGAGGCCGTGACAAAGGTACCGCTTACCTTCATTGGAAATGCGGCAAAGTTGACAATCTTCATTTTTGTCTTGCCGCCGGCAAAAACATCGCCGCTCACGACTATCGGGTCGAATTGGATAATGCTGCCCTGGTCCAGTTTTTTCTTTATTGTCTTGGCCATGACGGCAATGACATAGGGTGTCACATTTTCATCATAGATTCCATCAAGCATCAGATTGGCGATGCGGGGCCCGTGGTCCGTCATTGTCACCCATACTATGTGGTCGAACGTTCCGACGGTGGGTCCGTCCAGCGTGCTGGCGCCGCCGGTTGTGGCGAGCCTGATATAACTTCTGCCCCGGCGAAACGCCTTGGCATACTGGTGTTTGTGACCTGCAAAGACGGTATAGTCCCTGTCGGCGAGCAGCTTCTCGAATTTGTTCCAGCTTGGATTGTCATCCTCCCACAACGGCTTGTGCATAAAGACAAGCGTCCATCCGGCTCGCCGGTTCTTATCCAGGACGTCACGAAAGTACTCAATTTGCTCGTCGCTGATATGGTCTTTTTTATGCTTGCTAAAGCCGCCCTCAGTATCCAGGCAAAGAAACAACACGTCGTGATACAGAAAGTGATAATAGGGCCGGTCCAGCCGCTGCTTCCATTTTGCCAGCATGACGTCGTTCGCTATATCATGGTTGCCCGCCACATAGAAAAACGGCATCTCGAGTTTTCCGACCATGTCATCGAACTGCTTCCACTGGCGAACAAGCTCATCGTCATCGTCGGTGTAGCCTTCTATCAGGTCGCCTATGCAGATAACGAACTCAGGCAGAAGGAGGTTTATCTTGCGAACGGCGTCAGCGAATATTCCCGGCCTGGCCCCGCCCGTACGGTCCGAAACAATAACAAACTGAAAATTCTCCGGCCTGTTGTTGAAATTCAGATGCGTCCAGGGATTGGCCTTTTCCCAAGTGTCGGTTTGAAAACAGCCTCCTGCACAGATATAAGCCGGAAGCAGCGCTGCTAAAACCGCAACAGTGAGAAAATGTCGAAACTTCATAATTTTCCTTTCACAAATTGTCACATAAAATATAAGGTAAATATACCAGACTGCCGCGGACAAACCAACAATGATTTCTCGGCCGGTCCGGTTGCTGAACCGTGGTGTGCATAGAAAATCAGAAAGGCTTTATTATGAAAGCACAGGTGGGCAGTTCGGCCCTTGAACTCGTTGAAGGCGACATAACCGAGATGGATACGGACGCCATCGTCAATGCCGCCAACGCTCAACTCGTACTCGGCGGCGGTGTGGCAGGCGCCATCCGCAGAAAGGGCGGCCCGGAAATACAACGAGAATGTAACAAAACAGGCGGCACCTTCGTTGGGGGGGCCGTCATCACTACCGGCGGCAATCTGAAGGCAAGGCACGTAATCCACGCAGTCGGCCCACGGATGGGCCAAGGCAACGAAGACGAGAAGCTCAAGAACGCGACTCTGAACTCACTTAAGCTGGCCGATGAAAACAATCTCAAAAGCATTGCCTTTCCCGCGATAAGCACGGGCATCTTCGGCTTTGACATCCAAAGATGTGCCCGGATTATGCTTCAGACAACAATCGACTATCTCAGGGCCGAAACCGGACTGGAAAAAGTTGTCTTCTGTCTGTTTGGCAGGGATGCTTATCAGGTCTTTGAAAATGAGCTTAAGGAGCAGCTATCATGATGAAAGCAGTGGTGTTAGAAAAAAGCTCGCCCATTGAGGAAAAACCCTTACGGGTGACGGAGCTGCCGGTTCCAAGGCCCGGTGACGACGAAATTCTGGTCAAGGTTTCCGTCTGCGGCGCCTGTCATACCGACCTCGATGAAGTCGAGGGCAGGCTCGCGCCGACAAAGACGCCCATAGTGCCCGGCCACCAGGTGGTGGGGACCGTGGCCGAAAAAGGAAAGGCAGCGACAAAATTCAAGACCGGCGACCGCATCGGCATCACCTGGTTGTACCGCTCCTGCCGAAGGTGTGACTTCTGCCGCAGCGGCGAAGAGAACCTGTGCCTGCAGGCAAAATGGACCGGCAAAGACGCCGACGGCGGCTACGCAGAGTTTATGGTCATCTCGCAAGACTATGCCTATCCACTGCCTGAGGGTTTTTCAGATGCACAAGCCGCTCCGCTTTTGTGTGCCGGTGTTATCGGCTACCGCACACTCAGACTTGCGGGGCTCAGCGACGGCCAAACCGTCGGCCTGTATGGTTTCGGAGCTTCGGCGCACATCGTCATTCAGATAATAACGCACAAGTTTCCTAACTGCCCTGTGTTCGTATTCACCAAAACCGAAAAGCACGCGGCACTTGCCGAAAGGCTCGGCGCCGTCTGGACCGGACGCAGCGGTGATGAACCTCCGAAAAAACTGAATCGGGCGATGGATTTTACGCCTGTCGGCGAATGCGTCGCTGACGCGCTGCTGGCCCTCGAGAGAGGCGGCAGGCTGGTAATAAACGCGATTCGCAAGGAAACCCCTGTCGGCCCGCGTGACTACGCAAAATATCTCTGGCTCGAAAGAGAGATAAAGAGTGGGGCCAATGTTACCCGTGCCGACGCAGAAGAATTCCTGCCGCTGGCAGCGGAGATTCCCATCAAGCCTACCGTCGAAGAATTTCCGCTCGACCAGGCCAATGAGGTTCTGTATCGCATCAAGCACTCCAAACTGCGTGCCGCCGCGGTGCTGAGAGTGAGCAAATAGCAAAGTCGGTCCGCCTACGACTACTGGACCGGATACGGGGGACGAGTGGCAAGTATACCAGGCCAGGCAATGCCGGCGCCCGCAACGAGTTACCTTTTGGCTGTTCGGTGCCTTATTTGAATAGAGGCCGAAAGGAGTAAGAAAATGTCGTGGGACCAGGCTTACAAACAATTAGAAGTCCAGTTCGGCAGAGAGCCCACCTGCCGCGAGGTCCAAACACGCATGCTCGAGATTGCCCAGGCACAGGTCAAGCAGCAAAAGCGCGATTGACCTTGCGGTGCACAGAAACATGACTTGCCGGATATGTCAGGATTACTGGATTATTGCAGCAGGTAGCGAGGTGTGGTCACAAGCCGGTGGTCCTCATTGCAGCCAGCAGCGCCAGCAAACCGCAGACAAGTAGTGCGGCTCTCAGTATCCGCATACGCTGGGAACTGGGCCGGATAA
>JAUWKC010000118.1 GCA_030607345.1 Planctomycetota bacterium
CTGGCTGACCGGATACTTGAGCTTACCGGGGCAGTAAACGAGCATGACAGGAAAGACCAGTTCCTCGACAATATGGAACTTGAGCGTGAGCGTGGTATCACTATAAAGGCTTCGGCAGTTACCTTAGATTATGAATACGAAGGTAAAAAGTATATGCTGAACCTGATTGATACGCCCGGCCATGTGGATTTTCATTATGAAGTTTCACGTGCTTTAGCGGCGTGTGAGGGTGCACTTCTGGTGGTTGATGCGACGCAGGGCGTAGAAGCCCAGACGGTCGCCAATGCTCATCTGGCAGTTGAAAACGATGTGGAGCTTATCGGCGTAGTGAACAAAATAGACCTGCCATCAGCCCAGAGCGATACCGCCTCAGAGGAAATCGAGCGTGCAATAGGTATCAGAAAAAATGAGTGCTTTTACATCAGTGCCAAAACAGGGACAGGGGTTCAGGAACTGTTGGAGGCAATCGTTACGCTTCTTCCTCCGCCGGCTAACCATGGCAACGAACGGACCACGGCGCTTGTTTTCGACAGTCACTGTGATAACTATCGTGGTGTAATATGCTATATCCGAGT
Organism: Planctomycetota bacterium; assembly: GCA_030607345.1. Next base: position 576 of record JAUWKC010000118.1, read on the forward strand.
ATTCTCAGGAACCCTTAGAGTCAAACAGAAGATTAGTTTTATGGGCAGCAGCGGAACCCATATTATAACTGAGCTGGGCAAGTTCACTCCTGCAATGACACCCGTCGATAAACTGGGTATGGGTGAAGTCGGTTATGTGATTGCCAATATTCGTGAACTGGCAGATGTCACTATCGGAGATACTATCACTGACGCCGCTGAGCCGGCACATAAAGCACTCACCGGCTATAAGCCGCCGATGCAAATGGTTTTTTCGGATTTCTATCCCGGCAATAATACCGACTATCCTAAACTTCGGGCGGCCTTTGGTAAACTGGCACTTAATGACGCAAGTTTTTCTTTTACTGCTAATAATTCACCAGCTCTTGGATTTGGTTTCCGCTGCGGATTCCTGGGACTTTTGCATATGGAAATTATTCAGGAACGACTCGAACGCGAACATGATATAGATGTAGTCCAGACAGCCCCGACGGTGAGCTACGAAGTTTTGACTAAAGAAGGCCAGATAATCAGAATAGATTCCCCAAGCGAACTGCCTGATATTACAAAAGTCGCAGAATTGCGTGAGCCATTTGTTGCACTTGAGATAATCACGGCAAGTGACTCGATAGGTGATATTATGAAGCTGACCGAGACCAGGCGTTGCAAACTGCTTAAGACCGATTACATAAGCCAGACCCGCGTCATGCTCGAATACAAAGCACCGCTTGCTGAAATAGTCTATGATTTCTATAACGTCCTCAAGAGCATAAGCCATGGCTATGCGACGATGGACTATGAATTTACGGATTTCGAAAAAAGTGACCTTGTCAAAATGGATGTGCTTGTCAACAAAGTTGTCGTCGACGCACTCTCTCTGATTGTGCATCAAAGTAATGTCCTGGTTCGAGGCCGAAGACTCATAACACGGCTTCGTAAATCAATCCCGCGACATCAATTTGAAATTCCACTCCAGGCAGCCATCGGAGGTAAGATTATCGCCAGAGAAACCATCAAGGCTTTTCGTAAAGAAGTAACTGCAAAGCTTTATGGCGGCGATGTTACTCGAAAGATGAAACTGCTCAAAAAGCAAAAAGAAGGTAAAAAACGTATGAAGAGCATCGGCTCGGTACAGATACCACAAGAAGCTTTTATGAGCATCCTGGATTCTACGGAATCGGAATAACCCGTCAAGAATAGATGGATATTAACGAGCGCAAAAACATATTAGTGACCTGTGGACCGGGACTGGAAGGTTATCTAAGTGCTGAGCTTCAATGCCTGGGCTTTGAAATAGTCAGCAGTCATCCCGGCGGTATTATCACACGCGGTTCATTTATCGACTGCATGAAACTGAACCTGTATCTGCGGACCGCTTATAACGTCCTCTATCTTCTTAAAGAATTCCGATGTGGCAGCAGCGAAGCACTCTACAAACAAGTCAGCAACCTGCCGTGGGAAAATATCATCGCACCTGAGGAATATCTATGCGTACTTTCACGTGTCGATACCTTCTCGATTAACAACAGCATGTACCCGAGCCTGAAAGTCAAAGACGCAATCGTCGACCGAATATATAAAAAGACCGGCTCCAGGCCCGATAGTGGCCCGGATAGAAACAAAGTCGTCGTCAACCTTTTCTGGAAGAACGACAGGGCGTGGATATACCTCAATACTTCCGGTTTAAAACTCTCCGACAGAAACTATCGCAAGATGCCCCACAAAGCACCGCTGCGAGAATCGTTAGCCGCGGGAATCATCATGGCTGTCGGCTACGACGGTTCGCAGGATATTGTCCTGCCTATGTGCGGCAGCGGTACGCTCGCTATCGAATCGGCTCTTATAGCCATGAACAAACCGCCGGTCGGCCTGCGAAGCAATTTTGGTTTTACACACACCAGGGTTTTTGATGAGCAGATATGGAAGCAAATGCGAAATGATGCCCGCAAAACCGTGCGCAAAGGCCCACTGCAAAAACGTATAATTGCAACAGATATAGATGCGAAAGCTGTCACCGCAGCCAGACAAAACGCGAAAACCGCGGGCGTCGAACATCTAATAGAATTTAAGGTATGTGATTTCGCCGATACCGATGTTCCGAAGGGCGAAGGTATTGTAATAGTCAATCCCGAATATGGTTTACGATTAGGCCAGCTCGAAAAGCTCGAAAAAGAATATGAACGCATCGGAGATTTCTTCAAACAAAACTGCGCCGGCTATACCTGCTATATATTTACCGGTAACAAAAAACTCGCCGGAAAAGTCGGCCTGAAAACCTCAGCTCGCATGATATTCTTCAACGGAAAAATCGAATGCCGCTTGCTGAAATATGAAATGTACGAAGGAACAAAACAATCCTGAAAACAAACCTGGCCAAGCGTTCCGAAACAATGATAGCAAGCTGGACAAGGCTAATGACTCCTGCTCAAGGTTCCAGTAATTGGCTCCTTGGTGTGAATGGTTGAGATGGTTTCAACTAATTCGTCCGGATTGTCCGGATTAACCTCAAACGTTGTCCTGCAGCGGACACCGCTGAATGAATGCTGGCCGGATTTGTCGACTATGGTTTTGAAATTCTCATTCGGATCAAAGTAATGAAATATATCAAGCACGATCCGGTTTCCCTCAAAATGCGCATTCTTGAAAACTGTTCTATAGCCCTTTTCTTGTGGGTCCTCAATCGCAAGATAGTCTTTTTCGTCTTTGCTGATGACATAGCATATTTGCCCATCCTCACCACCCCAATTTCCTACAAATGCAGAGACATCCTGAGATTGTCCCTGCCATAGCCCTGTCACTACGTGCGACGGCGAAGCGTCGTGGGCAGCTATAAGCTGTTCCCATTTGTATATTTTCTCATGTTGATCCCATACTACAATCACATCGGGTGTGTTAGGTTCGTAGCCCTGCATAGTAACGTGTCTATCATACTTGCCCAGAGTCAGACATATCTCTTCCCACAATCTTCGTGATTGAATTGACGGCACTGTGATATTACTCAACGGAAATTCCTTACGCTCGAAATACCCCAATCGAACCAAAGCATCACGATGTTCTTCGTAGACTGATATGTGTCGGCTTTGATTGCGATTCGGGCCAACTTCGACAATCTTATCCCAAGCGGCGGCAATCATCATTTTGTGATATTCTATTGCGAGTGGCTTTCGCAAAAGTAACACACTGAGAACAAGCAAAATGCAAATCACTACCACTACAAATAATACGACGTTTCTTGCCCTTGTTCTCACTGCAATTGCCTTGTTATGGCTCCTGGTCCATTTGCTCCCGATAATTCGCAATAAATGCGAACCATAATCGGGGGGCGTAAATCATTTTGCGGTTACTTCTACGCGCTGCTGCTGGGTCATTGCGGCAAGTTTCTTTACCTTTTCGATATCCAGGTTAAGGCCTTTGGCGACGCGGGTTCCGTAATCTGGGTCGGCTTTGTAGAACAATGCGCATTGGCGAAGCTGAATTCGCTTCTGCGCGTTGCCGAGATGCGCAACGATGTTGCCGACCAGGTGCTCGCGGTCGGTATCGGTCATTACTTTTCGATAAAGCTCGCCGGGCTGAAAGAAGTCGTCGTCGGTCAGTTCCTGCGGATGTCGAGCGGCATTTCCTTTGAGCTCAATCGGCGGTTCGGCAACCGAGATATCCGGGGCCGGCCCGCCCATCGAGTTGGGCCAATAGTTGGCGCTGCCGCCGGCGTTGCCGTCGAAGCGCATATAGCCATCCCGCTGATAGTTGGCCGCCTTGCAGGCCTTGGGGGCATTTACGGCTAAAAGCTGATAATTGGGGCCGAGCCGATATAGATGCGCATCGTGATAAGAGATAACTCGGGCCTGGAGCATCTTATCCGGCGAGGCGCTGATGCCGGGCACGAAGTTGCCGGGACTAAACGCGGCCTGCTCGACTTCGGCGAAGTAGTTAGCCGGGTTGCGGTCGAGGACCATTCGGCCGATCTCGATAAGCGGATAATCTCCGTGCGGCCAAACCTTGGTGATATCGCAGATGTTCCAGCGATAATTCTCGGCATCAGCCGGCGGCATGATCTGTACGCAGACCCGCCAGGAGGGATAGTCGCCTTTCTCAATCGCGTTACGCAAATCGCACGTAGCGTGGTTGGGGTCCTCGCCGGCCAAACGGGTCGCTTCTTCACGAGTCAGGTTGGCGATGCCCTGTTCGGTCTTGAAGTGATACTGCACCCAGTAATACTCGCCTTTGGCGTTGTACCATTTGAACGTATGGCTGCTGTAGCCGTTCATGTGCCGAAAGTTCTTGGGCGTGCCACGGTCGGAGAACAAAACGGTCACCTGGTGTAGTGATTCGGGCGTCAGCGAAAGAAAATCCCAGAACATATCCGGGTTCGGCGCGTTGGTAGCCGGGTCGCGCTTCTGCGTGTGGATAAAGTCGGGAAACTTCAGCGGATCGCGAATGAAGAATACCGGCGTATTATTGCCGGTCATATCGTAGTTGCCTTCTTCGGTGTAGAACTTGACTGCAAAGCCACGCGGGTCACGAGCGGCGTCGGCTGAACCTTTCTCGCCGCCCACGGTCGAGAAGCGTGCGAAAACTTCGGTCTTTTTGCCGACCTGCGATAGAAATTTAGCCCGCGTGTACTTCGACATATCAGCGGTGCATTCGAAGTAGCCGCCCGCACCTGCGCCTTTGGCGTGCACCACACGTTCAGGAATGCGCTCGCGATTGAAATGTGCGAGCTTCTCAGCCAGGTGCACATCCTGCATCAGTGCCGGCCCTTTAGGCCCGGCGGTAATAGTGTTCTGATCGTCGTCAACCGGCGATCCCGACGCGGTCGTTAACCGCTGCTTTTTAGGCTTCTTTTCATCTGCCATTGTTTCTCTCCTTAATTTCTGAGGTTTCTTTGCTCCGGTTCGTTACAAATTGTCAAAGAAATGATATGCGAAATCCCTGTTCTCGCATTCGATTGGTTCGCATTACCAATGCCACTGGTTTGAATATAGATTACTTCTCGGTTTGTGTCGTGGCAAGTAAATTGTCTTATCGTTAATGTCCCGCTGGGTTGGGGCTTTAGCTTTTGAGAGGTTTGCGGCGACCGCGATATGACTTTTTGGCTCCGGAGGCGCGTTTGCTTCTTGGCAGTTCCTTGCGTCGCGAGGGTTTGGAGCTTTTGGCGGTCTTCGGCTCGGGCGGCGGGGACTTGACGTATGAGAAGCCCTTGCACTTCTGCGCCGTGAGTTTGCGTTCTATGAACTTGCCGATATCGCGCAGGTACTTTTCCTCTTCGCTTGAAACGAACGTGATCGCGTCGCCGGTGGCCTCCGCTCGGCCTGTCCGGCCTATCCGATGGACGTAATCCTCGGCGTGAGTGGGGACGTCGTAATTGATGACGTGTGATATCCCCTCGACGTCGATACCGCGTGCGGCGACATC
>JAUWKC010000035.1 GCA_030607345.1 Planctomycetota bacterium
GTTTGACGTTTTTTATTAAGCCTTTTATATACCGAATGTTACGATGTTTTCAGCGGCTGCTTGAATGTTCTGCGGACTCTCAAGCTGCCCGGACAGCAGCATCTGTCGGGCACGTTGAACCGCTTCAGTATCCACTTGTGGTATTTGCCCGGCCTGCTCAATAATGGAGGCGGAATTCACCTGCAGTGACGCATCCGGCGCGTTTCTTGGAGGAGCATTCGCCTTGTTCACCTGCGGGGCTTGCGGTTTCTCGATAAAATCCTGAATTCCGTTGGCATCTATCTTCATTATTCTGTTGTCCTTTTGCGGCTGTTAGCTAAAATTCTTTTCGCTGATTTCTCAAAAAACTTTAGAATTTCTTGTCAAATTTTTGCTTTTCTCTAAAGAAAATTTACCTTTGGGCTGAGTTGTGTAAGTTACTACCTGCCATATCCTAACACAGCCACATGCCATTGCCCTGAATCACCGTCCAGCGTCCTGGCTACTTCGTAAGCTACGAAATCGATGAACCCAAGCGAGCTGACCGTCACTAACTGCTCCCGCAAAGCCGACACATCAGACGGCATCTGCCTGCCGGAGTACTGTTTTATCCGTTTTGCTGTTGCTTTATCGGCGGCGTCCCAAATCTGCTCGGCGGCCCACAATAACCGCCCGTCTCTCAGGTCCACAAGCTTCAGGCGAAGACCAAGCACCATGTGAGGATAAGGTTGGTAGCGCGTGACCGTACCGGTAAACAGGCCGTTGCAATTCAGGGTCTTCCGGATGGTCGATAATTGCTCAGGGCTGTATTTCGCGGTTGCTGTAGACCCATCACGCTCGCCGTTGGAAGCGCCGCTCGGCGCAGGCTGAAGACTACGCCAGGAAGGGTCATCCCGCCGTACAACCAGCAGCGAAAATATCTGTTTCTTCTGCAATGCCTGGAAGAGGGCCTGGGTCATGTCCGAACCGATGACCGGATAGCTCGAATTGTTCTCCAGCTCGACTATAGCAACGCTTCCCACGTCGTATAAATTCTTCGTCGGGTTAAGATAGTAGTAGTCGGACGCCGGCACAGAAGCGGTGTAAAACTGGCAGCCTGACAGGGCTATGCCGCATAGTAGTAACGATGCCCACAAACTGTCTATTCTTCTTATGCACATTTTTCGCCACCTATTTAGATTGAAGCTTAGCGGAACCACTTTCCGAGGCAACGGTCGCCCCGGCATTCTTGCCGTCCTGTTCGCTTTGCACTGTTTCTTCATTGACCTGGCCGCCAAGGACCCGCAGTATCTTGAGCAGTGCCTGGAGTTGAGCTTTATCAGCCCCACGCACCTCTTCGCGGAAACCCATCACACTGCTCTTCCAGTTGTTCAGTTCGATGACCATTTCTCTAAGCAGCTCGTTGGCTTCGGTCAACTCTTTCTGGGCCTGTTTCAGTTCCGTCTCCAAGGCGCCAACCTGTTCTTTGAGTCCCAGGTTCTCGGCCAAAAGCTCCTGTTTTTCCTGTCTAAGTGCCGTCGCTTTATCCGACAGGCTGGCGTATTTTCCTGAGAGCTCTATTGCCGATTCCAACTCGGTAGCGCCCTGCGTGGAAGTACCCTCGAATCTTCTGGCGACAGAAGCATCGGAGCGCACAGCTTCGAAGTCAGAGACCGGAACAAATCCTATCGGTTCACGACCGATTGAGCAGCCCCCAGCCAATGCCGTCGATACGGATACGAACAAAAAAAGCTGAATTTTTTCCCTGGCTTTCATAATAGTTACCTCCATTTATTCTGCCTGGCTATTTACCGTTTCAGGGGTTCCCACCTCGCCGGTTGACGTCTTGGGACCCTCAGCAGCCGGCTGTGCACCGGCGTATTCGCACCTCAAATACATCGTCTGTCCACACGAACAGGTTATTTCCACAAGAGCAAACTCCGGACTGTTCTTAACCACACGCGCCGTTGGTTCACAGGCGCCCGGTTGGCCTTTCGGCGAGGCCGACCCCGGCTGCAATAGACCAATTTGCGTCTGTCCTTCAACCTTGACATCGCTGACTTTCAGAATACGCCCCGATGATTTCTGCATTTGATAATCCTGCCTTCCGTTATCGTCGAAAACTCCAATTTACGCCTCAGGCACGATAATCAATACTGTGCTGCTGGTCTTCCTCGGTGCCATTGACATCGCTCGAATCGAGCTGCTCTGTCGAGCCCTTTGGCTTCTGCTCGGATTGCTCGTCTTTTTGTTCCTTGAGGCTGCGTCGATGCCGTCGCTGGTCCCGACGTTCTGTAGGAGTCAACCCTGAAATAGTCTGCAAGCCTTCCACCGGCTTTACTACGTGGTAGTCATTGCCCGCCATCTTTCCACCGTCTTAATCTGATTGACAAATTGAATAGAGCCGCCGCGTGCAGTTGGCTTACGCGCGACTCGGTGATTTCGAAAACCTCGGCGATCTGCTTCATAGTCAGTTCCTGCTGATAGTAGAGAATAATGATTTGCCGCTGTTTATCCGGCAATTGCCGTATCGCGTCGGTTAGTTTGTCGATAAGCTCGGTTTTCTCGAGCTGCACGTCAGGCCTGGCGTTTTCTGCCGCCGGCAGGATTTTACCCAGCGCCGGGGTGTCTTTGCCGTTGCCGTCGATTGATAGAAAATACTGCGTCCGCGCCACCTCAAATGTTTTGTACAGCCTCTCCATCGTTATGCCGAGTCTCTCGGCCAGTTCGGAATCTGTTGGGGGCGCGCCTCTTTGCTCGGTGATTTTGCGGCTGAGCGCGACCGTCTTTTGGACCTGTTTGTTGAGGTTCGGCGGCAGCAGAGAAAGACCTCTCAGCTCGTCAAGTATCGCCCCTTTGACCCTTATGTAGGCATAGGTCCCAAACTCAGCATTGTAAGACGGGTCATAATCACGGGCCGCCTTAATCACACCCACAGTGCCCGCAGAGACCAGGTCTTCGAATGATAAGGGCGGCTTGACATAGGTCGTTACACGCCGCGCTATCTTACGAACCATCGGCAAAAAACCGATTATCCTGTTGTCATTGAGCGACTGTTTTTGATGGCTCGCGTAAGCCCGCACGGCGACAGACTTCAGATAGCCTGTGCCTTGCTTTGTCGTGCCGGGCTCGGTGATGTTTTTAGTGCTTAGTGCCACTCGACTTTTCCTGCCTGTTCCTGATTTGGTTCTCTATTATTGCACTTCTTAATATCGCGTTTATCGCGTTGAAGGCTAACGTGGCCGCGACGTACGAGACCACGGCTCCTGTCAGGGCACGCTTGCAGCAGGTAAACGGCGAAAGCCCGCTGAACCAGCCTAACAGACTGATGACGAAAAAAAACGCCACAGCAATGCTTACCGCAATCGGCCTAACCTGTAACGGCATAATCGAAACTCCATTTAACTACCTGCGTTCGGTTCTCTTGAACAAATCATCCTTTTGAAACTCCCACCAGCTCCTGCGGTTGAGTCGCTCCGGACTGCTGGACAGAGATTACTTGCACGGGCTCAATTTCAGTTCCGAGCACAATCTCATCGTACGCTATCACCGACAGCACTGGAACGGTTCTCGACAGCATCGCCGCCAGTGGGTATCGCAGTCTCGAATCGCACAGCAGGGCCACCTTGTCCTTGCCCGAGTCCATCGCTGACTTCCACGCCTCGGCAACTTTTCTGCTCAGCTCAACCGCCAGCTCCGCCGGCAACTGCAGTGTCAGCTCCTCTCCTTCCTGCCGCAGAGTCGAGCTTATCTGATGTTCCAATGCAGGCTCCAGTGTTATCGCACAGACCTTGCCCGTCTCGTCCTTGTACTGCTCTGTAACCGTCCTGCTCAGACGCTTACGGACCATCTCCGTCAAGACAGTCGAATTCTTCGTCCTGGCAGCATTTTCTCCCAGAGATTCGAGAATAGCTGTCAACTGACGCACTGGTATCTGGTCCCTCAGCAGATTCTTGAGCACGCGCTGAAGCAGTCCGACGGGCACCAGCTCACCGACAACATCACCCACCAGTGCAGGTTGGGTCTTCCGAAGCCGGTCCACCAGCATCTGCACGTCCTCCCGCGTCAGCAGCTCGTCGGCGTGTTTGCGCAGCGTCTCGGACAGATGCGTAATAAACACCGACTCGGCATCAATCACCGTGTATCCGTTTAGCTCAGCTTTCTCTTTATCTTTTGCCGAAATCCACAACGCCGGCAGACCATAAACAGGCTCGGCAGTTTTTATCCCTCGAATTTTGGTTCTCACCAGTCCTGCATCCATCGCAAGGAACATCTCTGGTTCGAGCTTGCCTTTGCCGACCGTATGGTCGAAAAGCCGAATCTCATACTCGGTCGGCTCCAGATTGATGTTGTCACGAAGCCGAACCAGAGGAATGATAATACCAAACTGCTGTGCGAACCTCCTTCTGACAGCCCCAATCCGGTCAAAGATTCCGCTTCCTTTTCGAGGGTCAACCATACCAATCAATCGCACTCCAACCTGAACGGAAATCCTGTCAATATCCAGGAGATTCTCGACCGGCTCCTTTTCCTCAGGTGTTCTCGACGCCGGCTTTTGTTTTTTCCTGTGCTCCTTTTCCGACTTCGCCGCAACACGACCAACCATTACCGTGCCCGCCGCCAGCAGCAAAAACGGTATCTTCGGCAGACCTGGAACAAGGGCCAAGGCCGCAATGATAAAGGACGCTGTTATCAGAGGCTCGCTGGTCTTGAGAAACTGTCTGCCGAAGTCTTGACCCACAGTGTGCTGAGACGAGATTTTCGTCACCAGAAAACCGGAACTTATCGATATAATTATCGATGGTATCTGGCTGACGAGACCGTCTCCGATTGAAAGGATGGAGTAAGTCTTTAGCGCTCCGCCAATCGTCATGCCGCGGGAATAACCCATAGCTATTCCGCCTATGATATTGACGGCGGTGATTATCAAACCGGCCTTGGCGTCGCCGCGGATAAACTTGCTGGCGCCGTCCATCGCACCGTAGAACTCGCTTTCCTTGACAATCTTGCCTCGACGCTCGTTGGCCTGGGCCTCGGTAATCGCACCGGCGTTGAGGTCCGCGTCAATAGCCATCTGCTTTCCAGGCATGGCGTCAAGCGTGAAACGCGCACTGACCTCGCTTATTCGCTCGGCGCCTTTCGTGATTACTACGAACTGTATCACCACGAGAATCAAAAATATCACCAGCCCGACCAGGACACTGCCGCCAGCCACGAAATTGCCGAAAGTCTGAATGATTTTGCCCGCGTTGCCCTGAAGAAGTATCAGTCGCGTTGAGGCCACGTTCAAAGACAGGCGAAATAGGGTCACAAACAGGAGAAGCGAAGGAAATGTCGATAATTCCAGGGCCTCCTTTGAAGACAGTGTGATTATCAGCACCGCTACCGCCAGCGAGATGCTCGATGCCAGCAGCATATCCAGTATCAGCGTGGGAAGCGGAACCAGGAGCGTCGCCAGTATAGTGACCAGGCCAACAGCAAGAATAATATTGCTGTACGAAGCCAGCGGTGTATTCATCTGGTCCGCATCGGTTAATGCTGCTGAACCAAATTTGTCGGAAAGCGCCATCGGAATTCCTTTTGGAAACTTGCACGTCTTGTAAGCCGCCATTGCCAAAAAAGGCGCGGCTGACTAATTACCATTTACGCTTGCGCCGCTGCTACAGGTTCAGCCGACTCGGTCTGTTCCACACCAAGAATCTCTTTGATTCTGACGGCAAACCAGCCGTCGACCACCACTACATCTCCTGAGGCAAATTTGGTGTCCCGCAGGTACAAATCTGCCGGTGCGTCAATTGCCTTATCAAGCTTCACCACTGAGCCGGGACCAAGCTGCAGGAGCCGCCGAACAGGTATCTCGGTTTGACCTATCGCCACCGTTACCGGAACGTTCATATCCAGCAAGATGTCGATACTGCCGCCGGCGACTCCGCCTTCGGACTCCACCGCCTCGGAAAATTCGGCAGCCTGTGCCTGCTTTTTGGAGTCTGCCTGTGGAGCGTCATTTTGCTCCTGGCCCGCCCCGGCCTTTTCTTCTGTTTTGTCGGTCTTTGCCATATTCGAGTTCCTCTATACTTCTATCCGTTTGGCTACCTTTGTATCTCACCTTCGGTTCTGTCAAATATCCTCACGATGCTGCCGCATGGGAGCGGTCCTGTTGCGGTTCTTTTGTGATTGCCACCGCGTACTTGCCTCCGGACTTGGCCGGCCGGCCGCGGAGAATAGGCCGACCTTCAAGAACAAGCTCAATCGGTTCGTCAATCCTTCTGTTCAGAAGCATAACGTCGCCGGTTCCAAGGTCCATAATCTGCTCGAAAGTCAGCGTGGTCGAGCCCAGATAACCGTTGACACATACCGAGGTCTGCTGCAAATGAGCCAGGACCGCCCTGGCGACAGCCTCGGCGTCGAATCTCGTCGCCGACTGTTCGGTGCCCACAACCGGTTCCAGCTCGTCGCACAATATCACAACAGAGGCCTCCGTCTGGCCTTCGGGATTCTCTGGCTGACCGTTATCAAAGCCGAGCGCAATCTTACAGAGCTCTTCCGTGCCGCGAAGCTCCATCGGCAACTGCCCACGGACAACGGGACCTACCGGCTTAACCTTGACATTCCTTAAAGCAACGCAAAGCCCCTCGACAATAATCGCTGCCATGTCCAGCAGAAGGGATTCCTCCAATTGCGACAGGTCTCTGCCGGAGTCCTCCTCGGGCTCCGACTCGCCGAGTAGCTGCCTTACCCAGGCAAAGGCCGTTTTCAGCGGTATCCAGACGAATCCGGCCGAGCCTCGCTCTTCGGCGCCGAAGGCAAGGTAATAATCATCCTGCTCGTCGCTCAGAGCTTTATCGATAAACTCATCTGCAAAGTGTTCCGTAATCGATGTGGTCTTCGCAGTTATGTCACGGTGACACAAACTCCCGAATTTCTTGACTACAACGGGGATTATTTTCTTTGCGACCTCCTCGAGTTTCTTAACCTGGATTCCCGCAAAACGATGAGGCTGATGCCAGTTGTACTCTGCGGCCTCCGGTTGAGCACTCTCCTGCGTCGGACTCGAGCCCACCACGGAAAGTAGCTGACGCACCTTTTCACCGCTCAGGTTAGACCTTGGTCGCCGAGTTCTCTCGCCGGCGGATTGTTCTGTGTCGCTCATTGTACGGCAAATTCCTTAAAAAGAATCTTCTTGATTTGGCCGGTGCTGTCAGGGAAAAGCTTCTCATTGAAGGCATCAAGTATCTGCATTTGTATACGCCGCAGATTATTGTCACCCCTGATATCGTCCAATGTCAGACTTGCAAGGTAGATGGTAAGCCAGTTCGTCAATAGCGGCTTTTTCTCGCCAAGAAAGGCGGCGCCTTTCTTCTGGTCCAGTTGATTGCCTATTGCCAGTGTAAGGGTCGCTCGCACATAGCGCGTCACACCGGGAACATTCAGATTTGCCACGACGGGCTCCAGGTCATAATACCAGAGCTCCTTGGAATCTTCGGGGGCAGTGGCGGAACTCAAGTCTTTAGGCGCTGCCGGCTCCGGTTCGCCGGGGTTCTTGGCGGTCTCGGCGGGCTTTGTGCCGCGCATCCCGGCAAAGACCCTCCCGACGACAAAACCTACCCCTATGCAGACAATCGCAGCAACGGCCATTATTATCAATGGGACCATCCGGCCGGACGACTGCTTCTGCTCATTCTTGTCTTCCTGGGGACTTTCTTTTTCTTCCTGCTTTTCTGCCTTATTTTCATCTTCCTTTGCCATTTGTTCTTCCGCCTCAATAGTCCTTTACAGAAACCACAATAAAGCTCAACTTTAGCCCGCCTGCAGGCAGCCCTCACGCCGATACCGTCGAATCTTGTCCCGCAGCGTCCGGTCGCTGATGCCGAGGACCTTGGCAGCTTTGGTCTGGTTGCCCGAGTTTTGCTGCAGCGTTTCCAGAATCGCCTGCCGCTCCAATCGTTCAAGCGGAACGCCGCCTAATCCGCCATTTAGCTCAACACTTCTGCCAACCCAGCCGGCTTTGCCGCCTGCCGGCTCCGGGCTTTGCCTGATTTCGCCGCCGTCGGGTCCCACGGTGTTGCCGCAGAAATAAGGTCCATCAAAAAGCCACCGTACGTCGGCCAGTGAGAGTGTTTCACCCGCACCCAGTATCAGGCACGTCCTGACAACGTTTCGCAACTGACGAACATTGCCGGGCCAATGATACTTGGAGAATACATCCATCATTAGAGGCTCGAGCCTGGTAATCCGCCGATGAGCTTCGCGCGCATAGAGATTGACAAAGTACCATACCAGCTCGGGCAAATCTTCCGGCCGCTGCCTCAGAGGTGAAATGACCAGTCTTAAGCCGCTGAGACGGTAGTAAAGGTCCTGGCGAAACCTGCCGCGTTCGACCTCACGAACCAACTCCTTGTTCGTAGTGCTTATTATCCGAACGTTGACTCTGATATTCTCGTTGCCGCCGACGCGCTCGAAATCCTGCTGCTCCAATACACGAAGAAGCTTCGCCTGAAACCTTGATGGCGTTTCTGTAACTTCATCCAGAAGCAGCGTCCCGCCGTGGGCCATTTCAAACCTTCCCCTGCGTTTGCTGTAAGCGCCCGTAAACGCCCCCTTTTCGTGACCGAACAATTCGCTTTCAAGAAGCGAGTCGCTCAGGGCGGCACAGTTGACCTTCACAAAGGGCCCCTGGGCCCTTTTACTTTTGTGATGGATAAGGTAAGAGAACAACTCCTTGCCCGTCCCGCTTTCACCGCTTATTAAGACCGGCGCCGAACTGGGCGCTATGCGCCTGGCCAACTCCACTGTATGAGCAAGCTTGGCGCTTTTGCCCACAATCTGATAAAGACACCGGGCATTATCCTCGGCCGAGTCTATCCCGCAGACGTCGTGATTGGGTAAGAAACTGTCGAGTATCGTCTCGACTTTCTCACTATCCAGTGGTTTAATCATAAAGTCGCAACAGCCCATCCGAACAGCCTCCACCGCACCGGCGACGGCTCGCTTGAGCCGGGTATCTTGAGGTGATTTGCTCGGCGTTCCGTAATGACAAACTTCTTCTTTGGTCTCCGGCGAACATCCGAAATCCGGACCTGCCATCACGATGACCGGAAGCTCCGGTGTATGCCGCTTAATCTTCTGCAGCAGCACGCTGCCAAGCACGTGCTCCGAGGCACAGTTGCTTTGAGCAGATGTCTTCCTTGGCGCCTTAAGGATTCTCTCACTGACAAAGATGAGGTCGCAGCCGACACCTTCGACAATGTCCGTCGCCGTCTTAACATCCCGCGCCAGACTTGCCCGAATGCCCTTACGGGCCAAAACCTGGAGCAAAACTCGTGCCGTTTCCGAGTCGTTCTCAATCACCA
>JAUWKC010000167.1 GCA_030607345.1 Planctomycetota bacterium
CCGGAACCCGGCTTATCTGTTAATATTACACCAAACCGGGGCCATAGCTCAGTTGGGAGAGCGCTTGCATGGCATGCAAGAGGTCGTGGGTTCGAATCCCATTGGCTCCATTCTTTCTATTGGTCGTTGTGCCTGGGCTGTGGTTCGCCCTGTCCAGCCACAAGCCTTTTCCATACCGAATTTACACAAAAAGAATTCACGCTATCAGGCGTTGTCTTTCCGGCGTCATTCGTGGCGTAATGCAACGATGGGGTCGACATTAGCGGCTCGCATTGCGGGGTATAATCCGAAGATAATTCCGACGCCGGCACTGATAAACAGTGGCAGTAAGATACTGGCCAGAGTAATGACCGTGGGCATACCGGCAAAATGGGTAATCAAAAGCGGTATGAGGACTCCGACACCTATTCCGATAAGGCCTCCGATTGTGGAAAGGACGCTGGTTTCTATAAGAAACTGGCTTATGATTTGTTTTCTTTTTGCGCCGATGGCGCGTCGAATCCCTATTTCACGGGTCCTTTCGGTGACGGTAGCGAGCATAATATTCATTATTCCGATTCCGCCGACAAGCAGACTAATTCCGGCGATAGACCCCAGTACGATATTGAAAGTTCGCTTTGTAGCCTCAGCCTGCCTGAGCAACACCCACGGAACGCTGACATCATAATCCTTTTTCTTGTGAAATCGTTTTATCATTTCTTCGAGGGCCTTTGCTGTCGATTCCACGTGCTCGGTATCGTCGACCTCGACAATAATCTGATGTAGCTCGACCATTTCGCGTTCGCGTGAGCCGGCAGTCCTTCTGGTAGTAATATCGCCAAAGTAGTTGGCCATAACGTCGATAGGAATGTAGACATCCACTTGCTTGTCGGGTATTTGGATGTTTCCGGCCTGGCCACCTTCACTTTTGACAATGCCGACCACTTCAAAGACATCACGGCCTATTCGGATGGACTGACCGATGGTATGTTCGGCGGCCAAAAGTTTCCGGGCTCCGAATTCGGTAAGAACCGCCACGGCTGCCTGTCTTTCTTCATCCTCATCTACAAGTACGCGGCCCGCAATAGTGTCTCTCGGCACAAGCTGGAACCATGCGGCTGTGGTTCCAACAACCCGCAGTTCCAGTGCCCTTTCTCCCAGACGAGATTCCTTACGTATAAGTTTCACCGGGACCGCCTGCTTTATAGTGCTGAAGCTCTCGGCGACTCTTGCATAATCTTCGTAGGTCAGGCCGTAGATGCTCATATGCGAACGAGTCGTACTGGTGGATTCTTCCTCCACGGATTTGATGGAAGAAATTAATATATTGGTGCTGCCGAGTTTTAGAATCTGCTCGAGCGCCTGTGCACTGGCGCCTTCTCCGACCGCGAGCATTGCCACTACACTACCGACCCCAAATACAATGCCCAACGTTGTAAGGAGCGATCGCAGCTTGTGAAGCAGCAGATTCTCAATACCCGACAGAATGTTTCGAACAATCTTTATCTGGTGCATCAGTCATTCCCGTCAATCCGCTCGACCAATCCATCGAGCATGTGTAAGCGACGCTTTGCATGTGCGGCGACATTGGCCTCGTGGGTGACCATAATTATCGTCTTACCCTGCTGATTGAGTTCGACCAGGACGTGCAGAATCTGTTCGCCGGTAGCGGTATCCAGGTTACCGGTAGGCTCATCGGCAAAAAGTATCTCAGGGTCGTTTGCAAGGGCTCTGGCGATTGCGACCCGCTGCATTTGGCCGCCTGAGAGTTCGGAGGGCAGATGGTCAAGCCTGCCTTCAAGTCCAACTTTATGCGCGAGTTCCTGTGCTCGCTGTGCGCTTTTGTGGGCATCCCAACCGAGATAATAAAGGGGCAGTTCGATATTTCTCTGGACAGGCAATTGAGCTATTAGATTAAAACTCTGGAAGATGAAGCCCAGACGCCTGAGCCGGAGCTCACTGAGCGAATCGTCATCGAGTGTACTGACATCCCGCCCTTCGAGAATATATCGTCCTGTGGTCAGGTGGTCAAGGCAGCCCAGGACATTCATCATTGTGCTTTTTCCTGAGCCGCTGGGGCCCATAATCGCCCAGAAACTGCCGCGCTTAAATGAGACAGTTACATCTGCCAAGGCCCTGACTTGTTGTTTGCCCATTTGATATATCTTCTCCGCATTTTCCAGTCTGATTATATCATCATTGGAATTCGGCGGTGATTGCTTCTGCATCTACTTGTTTCCTTGCTGCAACTGCTGTCGCATCTTTTGTTTTTCTTCGCGAGACATATTTTTGAATTTTTCGCGCATCTTCTCTTTTTCTTCCGAAGACATATTTTCAAACCCGGTTCCTGGTCTCTGGCCCGGACCCCTGGTGCCTACGCCGGATTTTCCTCGACGGTCGTCACTTCTTTTGCGTGGCTGCTCGGCATCTGAGCCCGGTATTGCTGTGCCGGGATACTGCCGCTTGTTTACGCTTTCTGCCAGCCTGTCGTTTATGGTTCTGTAAATGTCTGTACCATCTTCGCGTGGTCCTGTATCGGGAGCAGTTTGGCCTGCGTATGGTTCGACAGCGGCAGAGCTAAGAGGTGGCGTCAGCAGCACGACTTCACCTTCTTGGAGGCCTGTTATGATGCGCACCATTCTGTTGTTGTCTATGCCAATCTCCACTCTGCGTGGTTCGACATTTTCACCGCTTACGACATAAACAGTAGGTTCTCCGGCAACTCGCAGTACCGCCTGGACCGGCACATACGTCGCATCTGCGAATTGTTTTACGACGATTTCCACCTTGCAGCTCATTCCCGTGCGAAGGCTGCTGTCATTTCCATCCACGGTAATTTCGGAGTTATAGACCTTGAGGTCGGGGTTCAGCCACATACTTTGAGCATCAGGTAACGGAGCGATACGAGCGACTTCGCCGAGAAAGGTTTTTCCGGGCAGTGCGTCAACTGTAATTATGGCGGGCAGATGAAGTCCGACCTTTTTTAGACTTGTCTCGTGAATATCGACCTCGGCATTGACCGATGAGCCGGTAGGCAGATATATCAGCTCCTGCCGTTCGCGGATAGTCTGGCCAATATCAAGTGGTTCAGTGCTGCTGCGCCAACCGCCTCTTCTTGCGCTGGTGGCGTATATTACCAGGCCGTCAGCGGGTGCATAAATTTTGGTTTTTTCAATTTGCTCCAGGTTTTTTCTCAACTTATCCTTCTGTCGCTCATATTCAGACTCTTTAGCCTTGAGGTCGGCTTCGGCCTGTACCACATCGGCTTTTGCTTTGCGGTTTGTGCGTTCAAGTGCCATATCAGCCTGGTTGACATTACTTTCGAGCTGGTCGAGGTTTCTTTGGTAGGTGTACTTCTGCAGTAAGTCGAGCCCGCTTTGTGCAAGTTCGAAGTCGAGCGCCTTCCTTTTCAAGGCCAATTCGTCGGCTTTTAACTCAATCTGTGAAATATACTTTTCTTCGAAAAGCGTCTTAGACCAATCAAATTTTTCCTGGGCCCGAGTAACTTCTTCGTCAGCCAATGTGATTAGCCCATTGGCCTCCTTGAGTTGATTGGGATATTCTCCCTCCTTGTATTGTTCCAGGTCTTGTTTGGCGAATTTAAGGTTCAACTTTGCTATATCAACGTCACTTTTTGCCTGGTTTATGACGACAGCCAAATTCTCGCGGGCGCCGACAAAAGCAGCCTCGGTATTCTGAACCTTAATTTGCTGGTCAATTTTGGCGTCCAACAACCCGCTGGCATCCAACTCGACGAGCAGGTCGCCATTTTTGACGCGAGTGCCTTCGGGTACGAGCGAGAGAATGGATGTTATTCCCTCAACCTCGTTTTTGAGGATTACCTGGTCCCGTGCTTTGATTGTTCCCGACTCGGTTACGCTGATTCTGAGCGGTCCTCGTTTCACTACAAAGGTGGCGAGATTACCTGTCGGGTCATTTTTGGCTTTGGATACTACAGATATTAGAGCACCAATGCCGATTATGGCCAGCACTGAAATCAGGGCTATCAATACAAAGGGCCTGTTTTGCCGAAAGCGAGGTATTGCGTTATTTTTTGACATTATTAATTTCCTTCGGGGAATATTCGTGCCACAATCCTTTTTCATCAACCTCTAAGAGTCCAATATCCGTTTGCAATTCCAGTTCGGCGACCCTGTAGCTTACGAGCGCCGAGGTTAGGGCATTCTGCGCTGAAAGCAAGGCATCCTGTGCTTCGAGCAAGTCGCGAATTTGCGCTTGGCCGGCCTCGAAGAACAGGTTGCTGCTTCTTACCCGCCTTTGGGCCACGATTACAGAGTTAGCCTGAATTTTAAGGCCCTCGCGCGATTCAAGCAGGTCGGCAAGCTTATTGCGAACATCAAGCTTGATTTGGTCTTCCAGTGCTTGCACACTGCGTACGGCTCGCTCGAGAGAAATAAAACTATTGCGGTAAGCGTTACGTTCGGCGGTTCTCTCAAATGGCAAGTCGAGGGTGAGCAAGGCCGAATATTTGCCTTTGTCGGGTCGAAGCTGAGCGTTGTCACTGGTTGCGGTCTTAATTTCGCGCCCGCTTCCAAGTTGAGAAGTTCCAAGGAGCGTAAGTTCCGCACGCAGCGCATCGGCTGCTACGACCACAGCTCTCTGGGCATCATAAACTTCACCTTGTGCCACGCGCAAATC
>JAUWKC010000325.1 GCA_030607345.1 Planctomycetota bacterium
AAACAGATAGCCCGCCTTGAGTTTAAGGTAGTTCTCGTTGATTGTTATCATCTTTCTCTTTCTGCCACTCGAATCCCGGGATACTAACCGACCAAATCAGAAAACAGGATTCTATTGTGCCGGGCCCTTCGCGTCAACAATCTGCTGAAAAACCTGTTCTCCGGTGCGCCTGGTTTGATTCTTTGGCGGTTCACTTCTCGCTGCTTTCGGTTATACTGTCGGGCAGGTCAGAAACAACCCTAATACAGAGGCGGCAGTATCAGATGGTTGCTCAGACAAGAAGAGGATTTCTCAGGACGGCAGGCCTGGCGGCGGCCTCGCTCGGCTTCTGTTCGCTTTTTCCGGGCTGTTCGGCCCTTAGACGCACCACCGCCGGGTCGGGAAAAAAACCAAACATACTCTTTCTGTTCACCGACGACCAACGATTCGACACAATTAGAGCCCTCGGCAACAACCAGGTTATTACCCCAAATATGGACAGCCTGGTCCGCCGGGGCACGACGTTCACCAACGCTTATATTATGGGCTCCACCAGCGGAGCGGTTTGTATGCCCAGCCGGGCAATGATGCTGTCGGGCAGGAATCTCTTCGACCTCGTCAAAAGCGGCAGGACCATTCCACCGCAGCATATCATGCTGCCAGAGCTTCTGCACCAGGCCGGCTATCTCACCTTCGCCACCGGAAAGTGGCACAACGGCAAGAAAACCTTCGCCAGGTCGCTTACCGCCGGGGCGAAGATTTTCTTCGGCGGAATGTCCGACCACTATCACGTCCCTTTGTTTGACTTCGACCCCGCCGGCACATATCGCAACGAGTCAAAATACTACCAGCAGGAAAAACATTCGAGCGAGCTGTTCAGCGACGCAGCCGTAGACTTCCTGCAAGGCTACAATGGCGAGGCGCCCTTCTTCGTGTACGTTTCGTACACGGCCCCGCACGACCCACGGACGGCGCCAAAGAAATATCGCGATATGTATGACCCTGAAAAGATTGCCCTGCCGAAAAACTTTATGCCCGAGCATCCGTTCGATAACGGCGAAATGAGGATTCGGGACGAAAAACTCGCCGCCTGGCCGAGAACGCCCGATGAAATCCGCCGGCACATTGCGGACTACTACGCGATGATTACACACGTTGACGCCCAAATCGGGCGGGTCCTCGAAACGCTCGAAAAGACCGGCCGATGGGACAATACTATCATCGTTTTTGCCGGGGACAACGGCCTGGCGCTCGGGCGACACGGCCTGATGGGAAAGCAGAACCTCTACGAACACAGCATCCACGTCCCCCTGATTATGACCGGGCCGGGTATTGAAAAAGACATAAAATGCAGCGCCTTTTGCTATCTTCAGGACATATACCCCACGTTGTGCGACCTGGTTGGGGTCGAAGTTCCTCAGTCGGTCAAAAGCATAAGCTTTGCGCCGGTTATCAAAGGCCGCAAAAAACGGCACAGAGATATATTGTTCTTTGCCTATAAGGATTTTCAGCGCGCCGTCCGCGACCAGCGTTACAAGCTGATTGAGTATCTCCTCAAAGGAAAAAGAACGACGCAGCTTTTCGACCTCCGGGCCGACCCGTGGGAGCTTAAGAACCTGGCCAACATCCCCAACTACGCCCAGCAGCTTCAGCGCTTGCGACGCGAACTGCTGCGATGCAGGGACGAACTCGGTGACGAGAGCAGTTTTTGGCAGGGTTATCAGGTCTGAGCCTTAGAGCCATATCGCCTGCGGTATTTAGCGGGCCTGATGCCGCCGGCATTTGAAATGGACTTCGGTTGAAGCAGTACAAAAAGCAGAATAGGAAAAGTGCCCAGGCTCAAGCCGATAATGCGCGCGGTCATTTGTCCGGCGTCAGTCGCGGCCTGGCCTTGTTTCTCGGAGCCTTTTCGCTGCTGAATATCGTAGGCGAGCTGCGCTATCGGGGCTTTGACGCCAACTCCTGGTGGGTCGATTTTCGACCCATCGAACCCTGGACCGCCCGCTCGTTTCTCGCGCT
>JAUWKC010000212.1 GCA_030607345.1 Planctomycetota bacterium
ACGGGTATGCGAGGCGGCAATCGCCAGTCGAACCATACCCGCATGGGACAAGAGAAGTTCAATGCTTTGGCCAGAGGCTGCTACGAAAGAGGCGCCAGGCTGTTCGACGTGGCGGATTTGTACGGAACGCAGCCCTTTCTTGCCGGCGCGCTGAAGCAGATGCCGCGCAAAGACTTCGTGATATCCACAAAGCTCTGGTGGCGATCCGGGGGCCTGCCCGAGAAGGAGCGGCCCGATGCCGATGTGCTTGTCGAGCGCTTCCTCAAGGAGTTGAACACCGACTACATCGACTTGGTCCTGCTCCACTGCGTCGTTTCCAAGAAATGGCCGACCGAACTGAGCGGGTATATGAACACTCTGGCCAAGCTCAAAAAGAAGGGCCTGATACGGGCGCATGGCCTTTCGTGCCATTCGGTAGAGGCGCTGCAGGCGTCAGTGAACCAATCATGGGTCGATTCCGTACACGCGAGGATAAATCCCTTTGCGGTGAAAATGGACGTCAAGAATGTGGAGGATGTGCCCAAGGTCGAGGCAGTGCTCAAAGCACTGCGAAAACGAGGCAAGGCTGTCATCGGAATGAAGATACTGGGCGAGGGCACTTTCCGCGACAGCGACGAAAAACGTGACAAGTCGATCAAGTATGCGTTGCAGTCGGGATGTATGGACGCGATGGTGGTCGGCTTCGAGAAGACAAATGAAATTGATGATTTTGCGGCACGTGTCCGCAGAGTCCCGTCGAAAGCTAACGCGAGCCTGGCGCAAGTGTGCCAATCGGTTCGCGTGGCGTAATATTTAGAAGGAGGCAATCGTGAAACTTAATCAAGATTTCACAATGGCAGTTGAAACCGTCCAGTTCCTCAAGAAGAGGAAAAGCAACGATTTCATTCAGGCCGGCCACGTTGCAAAGACACTGGATTTTTCCGTGGGCTATCTGCAGAAAGTCATACAGACGCTCAGCAAGCACGGCCTCGTGGAATGCAAGCGAGGAAGAATCGGTGGTGTCAGGTTGAGAAAAAGGGTTATCACATTGCTCGATCTGTGGAACGTAACTTGCGGCGAGTTGGATACCGTCAATCCCGCTGTTCCATTGCTGAAAAAACCGCTGAAGGTTTTCTCGGATGCTATGAGCAAGGTGATAGTCTGCAAAAAAGGTTAGCCGCCGGGAGTTGCCGCTCCATAACTGTCTAACGTTACGATGGCAAAAAGGCCGAATGGTCGCTTCGTCTTGCCTTAAGGGGGTGGTTTCTGCCTGGGGCGGATTCCTCGACAATGGTATCGGCCGAAAGCCGCCGACAGGTCGAGTTGTAAGAAGTTCAAAGGCCGGGCCGATGATCGGACCAATCAGGAATGAGCCCGAACCGGAATTCCCATTGTTGCCGAAAGCACGATCATAACCGGTGAAACATTACCGCGGAATACTGCAAGCATCTTGCGGACGAATCAATGTCAACGTATTTGAAAGGGCGAACAATGAAAGCTGCGAGAAAGACTACTCTTCTATCTTTACTGGTGGTGTGTTGCCTGGTTGTTTTTGGGTGCAGCAAGAAGGAGGATGCCGGCGGCGATACCTCAACGAACACCGGCACGGACCAGAGCGGGTCAATAAGCAAGGCCGAAACTGAAGCTGCGAATATGGATGTCGATCAGCTAAGGGCCGCTGCGCTGGAATGCAAAGCTGCTGCCGAGGCCAAGGCCGCCGAAACAGAAAAAGTGGCCCAGGACCTCATCAAAACCCTGGGCGCAAACAATGCAGACAATACAGACAAGAGACAAGAGTTGAATGCGCAGATGCAACAGCTCAAAAAGTCCGAAGATGCTCTCTGCGAGCAGCTTAAGGTATATGTCGATAAGCTGAAAGAAAAGGGTGGTGATGTGTCCGGCCTGGAGCTATAGGTCGATAACACCGGTTGCCTGTTTCTCGCTACGCAGTCAGTACCGGTTGTCAATGTAGGCCGGCACCGGTAGATCCACGTTTTCCGACGAGGCTCGCCAACGGCCAGTGCTCCCGATGTCCGTAGTAGCAAATCTGCGTTTCCGCCCGTGCGTGACGCAGCCGAAAAATGCCTTGGGCCACATACGCGACGATAAGTCCGAAAAGCCGGCCCCGTTGAGCACGCCTGCTCCCAACACGCTTCGGCAAATCTCAAGCCCTAAACGGACCCCAACCGCTCTAAAACTGATAACTGCTTGTTTATAGGGCTACCTAACCGACTTTCCAGGAACGGTGGTTTGCCCTTAAAGCCCCTCTCTTGTTAAGCCGAATCTACGACTATGGTAGCATTGTGAAATCCCGTGCACCTTCATTTGGAAAGCATCGGCAATGGCTGACAACGAGCAGCGACACAGAAGACTGCGCCTGCTTACAAAGCAGTTGAACAAAAAACGCAAGCAACAGGCGAAGAAAACGGATATACTCTGCAATGACTTTATTGCAGCTCAGAAGGAGTTCATCAAGAAGCTCAACATCATTAGTTTCACGGCGAGTTTCTACGAATCCATCATTGGCACAACCGACCTGAACAGCCTGCTCTATACGACCGTCAGGCTAATAAAAGACCGGGTCGATGACGCCAACATAACCTTCTTTTTGCGTCAGGCCGAGAACTTCGAACTGCACATATTTGAAAACGCCAAGCCGATTACCTTTGAGAAACAGCACATGGAGAACTGTTTCTCTCCCGAGTTGATGGACAATATCTGCCGGTCGAACAAGATATGCAACCTCGAGGATATGTTTGCAATGGGCCTTCAGGGCAACTTGGTCGGGCTAAACAAGATCTCTGCTGTTACCGTTCCATTGGGTCGCCCCGGCTCTTCGCTCGGCTTTATACTTATCTATCGCTCATCCGAAAACAAAGTCACCGCCGATGACCTGAAAAACATCTTCGCCGTAACATCCGGTCTCTCCCGAGCGATACAATCCTCCAGAGAGCTCCTTCACCGGACCGACTAAGACACTCCAACAAAACCGGGCTCATCATTCCGAACGCGCTGGTTGTCTCGCAATAGCCGCCGCGGAGCTTGGAGCATCAGTACCCGACTTTTCAGAGTTTCCCGGTATGCAGGCTTGGACGATATAGAGGATACTTATCTCTAACATTCGCAGTTGTCCGGGTCGCACTCGACCTGCTCTTCGTCTTTGAGTTCTGTTATTTGAGGATTCTCGCCGCATATCGGACAATTCGGATTACGCTTCAGACTAATCTTGCGAAAGTCCATGGTAAGCGCGCTGTATGTAAGCAACTCGTTGGTCAGCAGCTTTCCGATTCCCAGCAAATACTTGACAGCCTCGGTTGCCTGTAGTGAACCAATCACGCCTGGGAGGACGCCGAGGACTCCGGCTTGGGAACAGGAAGGCACGGCACCGGCGGGCGGCGGAGAACCGAAGATACAACGATAGCATGTAGTCTCGCCCGGCAGGACGGTCATCAACTGCCCCTCGAATCGAAGAATGCCGGCGTGAGAGAAGGGGACCTTCTCGAAATAACATGCATCGTTGATTAGAAACTTGGCCGGGAAGTTGTCCGTCCCGTCGATAACGAAATCGTATTCGCGAATAATCGGGCGGATGTTCTCGGCCATTGCCCAATGCTGATATGTGTTAACGGTGATATCGGGGTTCACCGCCAGCATTTTGTTCCGGGCCGAGATGACTTTTTTCGTGCCCACGTCGTCGGTATGGTGAATAATCTGCCTCTGAAGATTCGGCAGATCCACCTCGTCTGCATCCATGATACCGATTGTCCCAACGCCGGCGGCAGCCAGATACAAGCCGGCCGGTGCGCCGAGTCCGCCGGCGCCGATGATGAGCACCTTCGAGGCAAGCAGCTTCTCCTGGCCGGTTCCGCCGACTTCTTCGAGTATTATATGTCG
>JAUWKC010000007.1 GCA_030607345.1 Planctomycetota bacterium
GCCGGCGCCGACATAAAGCAGATTGAGTCGGATATAAAAAGCACCGGCTTTTACCACAACAAGGCCGCCAGCATAAAGGGCGCCTGCACCGCCATAGCCGGGAGATTGGGCGGTAACGTGCCGAATAGCCTGGAAAAACTCGTTGAGCTGCCGGGCGTGGGCAGAAAGACCGCTAATGTCGTGCTGGGCGGCGCCTTTGGTAAAGACGCCATCGCCTGCGACACCCACGTTATCAGACTTTCCCGCCGGCTGGGTCTCTCAGACAACAGCAACGCCGTAAAGCTGGAGTTTGATTTGGCCGAGATAGTTCCCAGAAAGGACTGGACGCTGTTTAGCAACCTTTTGATTTTTCACGGGCGAAATGTCTGTAAGGCCCGGAAGCCAGACTGCACTAACTGTCCGATTAGCAGACATTGTCCTGCCGCAAACCACCCCGAACTTTGGTGAGAACCAGAAACGCAAGAAACTGTTTGGCAGACCATTAAAAGAGGAACGTTATTATGTTAGAGACTATCGAAAGTCCCGTTAAGGACCTCTGGCGGATATTCAGGGTCATGGCTGAATTCGTCGAAGGTTTTGACGAGCTTGCCACCATCGGACCTGCCGTATCAATCTTTGGCTCGGCACGCGCAAAACCGGGCCAGCAGTATTACAAGCTCGCAGAACAAACCGCCGCCAAAATAGTCAAGGCTGGTTTTGCCGTCATAACCGGAGGCGGAGGCGGAATTATGGAGGCCGCAAACAAAGGAGCCACTGCCGCCAAAGGAAGGAGTATTGGACTGAATATCGAACTGCCGATGGAGCAGATACCGAACAAGTATCAAAACCTGTCGCTGCATTTCAGATACTTCTTCTGCCGAAAGGTTATGTTCCTCAAATACGCGCACGGTTTTATAGTCTTCCCCGGCGGATACGGGACCATGGACGAGTTCTTCGAGTCGTTGGTATTGATTCAAACGCTCAGACAGGCCTCTTTCCCGGTAATCCTTATGGGCGCCGAATACTGGAAGGGACTCGTCGACTGGATGAACGAAAAAATGCTGAAAGAATACGAGCATATTTCACCGGAGGATATGGATGTCTTTACGGTCGTCGATGAACCCGCCGATGCCGTCAGGATAATAGTCGATTTCAAGAAGTCCAAGGGCCGAGGAGGACTCAGCCTCCCTGCAGGAATGAGAAAAAACGGACAGTAAACACGTCCTTTCTACACGGGCCTTATTCCTTCGGCGGGTTCTCTGCCTCGCTCATCGCCCCGTCAAAGTGCCTCAGCAGGTACTTCTTGCCCGGCCCGCCGAGGTGCTCCCACGGCAAAATATCGTCGCGTCCGAAACGCTTTTGCCCGGCACGCTCAACGCTCATTCCGAACTTATCGAAGGCCCGCCGCCAGGTTTGATAGTCGAAGCATTCATCCCACAGGTCGAATCTTGCCCCGTCGAGCCAGGCAGCCTCGATAACATCGCATAATCGCCTGTCGCCCCGCGCCAAAGCCGATTCCAATACGCTTCGCTCTATATTATGAAACTTGAAGTGCAGGAACTTTGCGCGGAGTTCTCTCTTCTCGTCAAGTATCAAGCCCTTCGCATTTTCGAAATACGACCTCGGCTTTTGCTGGAGCCAGCCGAAAGGCGTATGCGGCTTCGGCACAAGCCAGCTCACCGTGATGTTTATCTGGCCTGTTTTGCCGTCAACCTTCCTGCGGAGTCTGCCCAAACCCGCCGACAAAGAAACCATCGCCTTGATGTCCTCTTCGGTTTCGCCGGGCAGTCCGACCATAAAGTAGAGTTTCAGCCGCTGCCAGCCGGCACGGTACGCGGCCTCAACGCCCGCAAACAGGTCCTCGTCCTTCAACGGCTTGTTAATTATCCGCCTTAGTCTTTCGCCGGCAGCCTCAACGGCGATTGTCAGACCGCTTTTCCGAACCGATGTCACCAGGGCCGGAAATAATCTCAACTGCTTCTCGACGCGAAGACTCGGCAGCGAAAGACCCACATATTTGTCGTGAAAATACGCGTCCAGGCGACGGACCAATTCTTCGAGCTTCGGATAATCGGCCGTCGACAAACTCAGCAGACTAACGGTCTCGAAGCCCGTGGCGAGGTAACACGCCTTGGCGAGCTCGACAATTTTTTCAACGCTGCGGTGGCGAACCGGTCTCCTGCAAAAACTTGCCTGGCAGAATCGGCATCGGCCGGGACAGCCGCGCATAATCTCGACGCTGACCCGCTCGTGAACGGCCTGCGTAAAAGGCACTATGGGACTGACGGGTACGGTGCAATTCTCGAAATCCTCGACAACCGCGTTCTCGAATCGCGCCGGCAAATCGGCCGGATTTGGCTTGATGGCTTTCATCTCTCCGTCGGTCCCCTCAAAGCTGTAAAATCGCGGGACATAGGCCCAGTCGAATCTTCGCGCCGCTTTCAGGAGTATTTGCTCTTTGCCGGTCCCGGCCTGCTTCTCCTTCCTGAGCAATTCTATCAGCTCCACGGCCGCTTCTTCGCCTTCACCTAACACGAACAAATCGATAAATTCAGCTATAGGCTCGCAGCAGTTTGACATTCCTCCGCCTGCTATGACAATGGGGTCGTTTTCATCGCGCAGAGCGCTGCGGACCTTCAACCCCGCCAGGTCAAGCATATTCAGCACGTTCGTGTAACACAGCTCGCTGGTCAGGCTAAAGCCGATGACGTCAAAGCCCTTCACCGGCGCCCTCGATTCCAGGCTGAACAGCGGAATCTGTTTCTCTCGCATCAGTTTCTCGGCATCTATCCACGGGGCGAACACCCGCTCGGCGGCAACACCGTCAAGGCCGTTCAAACAGTGGTAAATGACCGCCAGGCCCGTGTAGGACATCGCAACTTCGTAAATGTCGGGAAAGCATAGGGCAACGGTAAGCTCGCACCGCGGGACGTCATTCTTGATTTGGTTTATTTCGCCGCCGATATATCTGCTGGGCCTGCGAACAAACGGCAGAAACTCTTTTTCAACTCGCTCGGCCAGTAATTCTGTTTCTGTTATCTCCATAGCACCATTATAGCAGTATCGGCTGTTTTGTTGAACATTGCCCTGCCGTCAATTACAATACCGCTTTGAACCTTCTTGAAAGGATACAGGTGCCACGCAATAAACCAATAACCGTTGGAATCCTCGTTGGCGTTTTGCTGGTCCTGGCGGTGTGCTTCGTCTTGAGGACAAAACAGGGGAGTTTGTGGCCGGCGGCACGCATCAAACTCGACAGCGGATACCACGAAGTTATGGGAACCTTTGGGCGCGCCGTTGTTGTGGCAATGGACGAAGAGACAGCCCAAAAATGCACACGGGCAGCGCTCGAACAGATAGAAATGGTCGACGACCTGATGAGTGATTACAAGCAGGATTCACAGATAAGTCGCCTGAATCGGGATGCCTTCAAACAGCCCGTCAAAGTCGGCAAAGACACGTTTGAAGTTCTGCAAAAAAGCATCGAGTTCAGCGCCCTTACCGGCGGAGCCTTTGACGTCACCGTGGGGCCTTTGGTGGACCTGTGGCGCTGCGCCGCAGAAGCAAACTCGGCGCCGACCGAGGCCGAACTGCAAAGAGCGCGTGCCGCAGTCGGTTATCAAAAGCTCATCCTCGACGCCAACGATTCGACCGTTCGCTTTTCAGTTGAAGCAATGCGCCTGGATTTGGGGGCGATAGCAAAGGGATACGCAATAGACAAAGCCGTCGCGGCGATGCAAACGGCGGGGGCCATCGGCGGGATGGTTGATATTGGCGGCGACATTCGCTGCTTCGGCGCGCCGCCGCCCGGCAAAGACAGATGGCTCATCGGCGTGCAGGACCCCGGAAAAACGGGCGACCTGTTAGGCGCAGCCGAGCCGCTGCTTGTTCTGAAATTGACAAACGCCGCCATTGCCACAAGCGGCGACTACAGGCGGTTTGCCTTGATACAGGGAAAAAAATACAGCCATATCATTGATGTCGATACCGGCCGCGCCGGAAGCGAACTTTCGAGCGTGACGATTATTAGCGGCAGCGCCATCGACGCCGACGCCCTCGCCACCGCCGTCAGCGTAATGGGTGCCCGCAAGGGTCTTGCCCTCATTGAGAAACTCCCCAACACCGAGGCCATCTTGATTCCTTCAGCACGGCGCAAATTCTTCAAAACCAGCGGCGCAGAAAAATATATTGAATATTAACCGTCAGGTTTACCCCGGCGGTGTTATCTGAATACTACGAATCACGATTAACGAGATACGCTTCAGGGAGTAGATATTTCGTACCACTGAACTCTATCCAGCCTTGACTCTGCGTCTACAGGTCAGTACCTTAGTTGACTCGGTTGAGTCTGCGCGTTCGAAACCGGCAGTAAACTCCTGCCGCAAACACCAAGATGACCGCCAGAAGAATCTTGTAGCCGTACACGCGCATAGCCAGCCGCCGGATACGCTTATTTGTCTTGGCTTCGTGGTTGTCCTGACATGTACCGCAGAAGGACCGGAAAGGATATTTCGATTTTGCCTGCTGTGCAAATCGCAGCGCCTCGCCATATCGGCCGAGTGCCTCATAGCATTTCGATACTTCCAGCGCCGCATAATGACAATAATTGCCGGACGAGAACGAATGCTTTGCGCCGGTGACGCCTCGCCGCCTTGCCCAGGGAGGTATTTTCTTGAAAGTGTCGATGGCTCGCTGGTACTCTTTGAGCTCTTGCAACGCGCTGCCTGCCTTGAGAAGGGCCTCCGCCCAAGCCTGTGTGCCTTCATAGTGGTCTTCAACATGTTGCCATAAGGCAAAAGCGGTTTGCGAATCCTTTTCTTGATAGGCCCTGTTAGCTAATTTGAGCAGAGCTCTTGCACACTGTGCCGAATCCGCTCCCTTGACTGCCATAGCTTGCCAAACGAGTTTCTGGCCGTGCGTATCGTGGGCCTCCTTGAACAGCAAGTCAAGTGTCTCCAGAGCCTTATAAGTTATGGGGTCATCAGCCACCCAGAGTATTGGCCCGAGGCGCCCTTTAAACCAGCCCAACTGTTGCTTTGCAAAAAGATTTATACGCATTTGAAGTGGTGGCTGTCGATTATCTTGCAGTCCGCTTACCCCTTCGAGGTACCGATTGACAATTTTGTTCCAGGACTCCGAGCTTTCTTGCTCGATTAGCCGGTAGAGGATTTTCTTGGCTTGGCTGTACTGTCGATTTTCAACCAGTGCTTCGGCCAAGCCAAGATTTCGTGCAAAATCCAGCCCATTTTCTTTCTCGCGAAGCACGAGCAGGTACGATACTGCCAAATCCGGACTCTCCATTTCCAGACATGCGTTAGCGAACTCAGAGCTTGACCTCCACCGATGGTCGAAGAACCAGAGTTTTTTAACGTGCTGTGCGGTTACGTATCTCCACCGGCTGCTTGTCGGAATTGGCAGTTGCCCAGATAATAGCACACGAGCTTTTTCAGTGTCGCCCGCCCATGCGATATGGGCCGCTTCTTGCCAGATACGTCTTAGCGCCCTGAGTTGCTTCAGGTAGTCCGACAAACCTGCCAAGACTTCCTCAGCGTCATAGTAACAGGCCGAAGAAAGACGCACAGTGGACATCCCCTCCGCATCGGTTTGGCAGACACGCTCACAGCAGCGCCCAACAACTGAAGGGCTGGATTCATCTTTGGTTTGCGGTGCAGCCCATACGGGCTTGCAGGTGCTAAACGACCCAGCCAAGACCAGCAGCCAACTGTAGAATTTGCGTCGTCTCATCGGTCCACTTTGTGCTCAACTCTCAATATTCCGGCCTGTTTTGGGGCATACTCAATTATATGCACAAAGCCGTAGAATTGTTCCAGACCAAGATGTTTCCTGATGTTTCCCATTGTAACCGCGTTCATAGCACCGTTGCTCTTCTGCTTATCATAGATTACCAAATGCGTGCTAAAGTTGCAAGTATTTTTGGCTTTTTTCTCCGGCTTTGGCCGCTGCGACCCGCCGAAGCACATAATTGCCCATGCAATTCGAGCTTCAATTTCCGGTGAAGATTGACTCTCAGAGCATGCCTGCGTTTTTCAGCCGTTGGGTCCTGCGGCTTGAATTGAGTCGGTGTTTGCTGCCGGCCGGTTCGTGTGTGGTGTTGCCGGCAATGAAATCTACGCTTTTGCCGCAACCGGTTTTTGCTTTGGTGGGCGTGGTTCGGGGACCGTCGGGCCACGGTACAGGATAACGCCGGTCGGGCATTTGGTCATAGCGGTTTCGGTCTGCTCGCTTGGCGCATATTTTCCATAATCCAGCCGGGCTAAATTATCTTCAACCGTGAATACGTCGGTTTGTTTGGCGCAGATGCCGCAGCCTATGCAGCCGACCTTGCACATCTGCCGCGTTGCCTTGCCCGTCTCTTTGCTGCTGCACGCAACGGTCAACATATTCTCCCGGCCAAACGGCGCCATCTCAATCAGACCTCGCACGCACGCTTTCGCGCACGCTCCACAGCCGGTGCATTTGTCGTACTCGACGGCAGCCAGGCCGTCGATTATGTCCAGGGCGCCGAATTTGCAGGCCGCTACGCAGTCGCCGAAGCCGAGACAGCCGAACTTGCACGCCTGAACGTTCGCAAGTGCATTGGCGGCCATGCAGGTCTGGATACCCTCGTAATGTCCATAATACGTTTTGTCGGCGGTGTGGGCCCGGCAGTGCACAATCGGTCTCTTGGCGGGACCGGAATCACTGATTTGCAGGTTAAGGATTTCAGCGATTTTACCTGACACCTCCGAACCGCCCGGAGCGCAGCGACCTATCAGTTCCGGGTCGTTCATAACAGCTTTCGCATACGAAGCGCAGCCCGCGAAACCGCAGGCGCCGCAGTCAATACCGGGCAGCGCTTCGCGGATTTGTTCGAGCTTTGGGTCGACCTCGACCTTGAGCTTTTCACTTGCTATCAACAGCACCACCGCAAAGGCGCCCCCAAGGCCGAGCATTGTCAGCCCCGCGGGCCAGGCGCTGTTCCATAATTCGAAAATTCCAGCTAAAATCATTTAACCATTCCCGCAAAACCCATAAACGCCAGGGTAAGCAGACCCGCCGTTATCAGTGTAATCGGCGCGCCCTTGAGAGACCGCGGCACGTCGGCCAGGTTAAGGTCTTCACGGATGCCGGCCATAATGCAGATTGCAATAGTAAAGCCGATACCGCCGCCGAAGCTCAGAACCACCGCCTCGAGCAGATTGTCAATGCCCCAAAGGTTGATAAACAAACACAAACCCAGAATGGCGCAATTTGTCGTGATAAGCGGTAGAAATATGCCGAAACTGTCATACAACGACGGAAAAAACTTCCGCACGTACATCTCGACAAGCTGAACCGCCCCGGCAATAACCAGAATAAAGCACACGTACCTGGTCACCTCCAGAGGCGTACCCATCAGTATCCAGTGGTCTATCATCCACGTAAGCGTGCCGCTGAGCGTAATTACAAACGTCACCGCCAGACCCATACCAAAGGCCATATCAATCCGGCCGGAGACGCCCAGATACGGACAGATGCCGAGAAACTTCGTCAGCACCAGGTTCTTAATCAGGACTATGGAAATAAACGCTACAATCAAAGCCGTGACAGTATCCATAAAGTCCTCCTGCTAAGCCTTCCTTTTCGTAACGGCATTAACCACCGCCAGCAGCAGTCCCAGCGTTATAAATGCGCCGACAGGCATTGCCATCGCCGCCCACGGGACAAACCAGCCCCCTGTCTCTTTCAACGCCAGCACCGGAATCTCGTAAACCGCGCCCGTCGCCAGAAGTTCCCGCACACCCGCAAGGACGCACAGCGCCGCTGTGAAACCAAGACCCATCCCAAGAGCGTCGATGATGCTGACGAAGACCGTGTTCTTGCTCGCACAGGCCTCAGCCCGGCAGATTATGATGCAGTTGACAATAATCAGCGGCACATACGGACCCAGAGTCTCGCTCATCCTCGGCTGAAAGGCCTTGAGGAACAAGTCGCAAATCGTCACAAATGTCGCTATCGTCAGCGTAAACATCAGAATCCGAAGGTGCGGCTTCAGAAAATTCCGCATAAGGCTCACCACGATGTTGCTGCAGAGCAAAACAAAAATCACACTACAGCCCATCGTCAGGGCGGGCTTGACCGCAGCGGTGACCGCAAGAGTCGGACACATCCCCAACAGCAGCCGAAAGACCGGGTTCTCACGCCACAGTCCGCCGGCGAACGTCTCTCTGTAGATACCTGCACGAGTGCTCACTTCATTTGTCATTTCTCGACGGCTTTCTCTTGCATTTTGCTCTTTATTTGCACCACGACGTTATTGATTATGTCAACTACCGCCTGACTGCTTACCGTGGCGCCGCTGATTGCCACGATTTCGGAGTCGACCTTCTTGTCGTCGCCTGTTTTTACCAGTCCCAGCTCCTCAACCGGTGCGCCCTTGAATTGATTGCGGTAGTAAGACCGCTTTATCTTGTCGCCAAAACCGGGCGTTTCATTGCTCGAAAGCACGGCGTAGCCCGCAAACTTCTCAAACCCTTTGTCCACAGCCACCACAAGTTCAATCTTGTCCTGAAAGCCCGCGCCCTCACAATTGAAGACCCAGCCGACAGGTATGTTCGCATCCGACAGCGCCGCATAAACGCTGCTTGTCGTTTTTTTGCCCCTCGGAGATTCGATTTCTACCTGCGCCTCGAGCTTGAAGCTTGAGGCCTCCGGCAACAGACCGCTCATCAGCCGGTTGAGTTTTTCGACCTTGTTCCGCTCGATTCTTGGCGACCAGGCGGCGTTGGCCACCGCTATCAAAAGCCCGAAGCAGAAGGCCGAGACAATCAACAGCCAGCTCTCGCGGATAAAGTACTTTATTTTACTCATGGCCTCTGCCTCCTGCCGGAACCAGCTTGCAGAACCTGTCGATAAGCGGCGTCATGGCGTTCATCAAAAGGACCGCAAACATCACTCCTTCCGGATATTCACCCACAATTCTTATCAGCATCGTTATGCCGCCGACGCCAATTCCGAAAATCCACATCCCCTTTGTCGTTAAAGGCGCCGTAACAGGGTCGGTCGCGATGAAAAATGCTCCAATCAGCAGACCCCCTGCCGCCAGGTGTGTCAGCGGTGACGCGTATGCATTGGCGTCTACGAGGTAGGCAATACCTGAAAACACAAAGGCAGACAGAAGCACAGCCAAAGGAATATGAAAGCTGATTGTCCGCCTTATCAGCAGATATATCCCGCCAATCAGAAGCGCAAGTACGCTCGTCTCACCGAGACATCCACCGGTTGCGCCCCTGAACATCGCTTTAATCTGGTTGTTAACGACGTCCGCGCCCGATTTGTTTTTTATGGCGTCTTTGCTCCAGGCCAGCGGCGTTGCCTGCGTATACGTGTCGAGCTTGTTCTGGGCTGAGATTAGCGGCATAGCCGGGTCGATTGTGGCCGGAACCGTCCAGGTCGTCATCAGCATACCGAACGAAACCGTCAGAAACGCCCTGCCGGCCATGGCGGGATTAAAAATGTTCGCGCCAAGACCGCCAAAGACCATCTTGCCGATGGCGATTGCGAAAACGCTGCCAATTACCGCCGTCCAGACAGGCAGCGCCGGTGGAACCGAAAGAGCAAGGATGATGCCGGTGACAACGGCGCTAAAATCGCCAAGGGATTCAAGGGGCCTGGGCTTTCGGCCAAGCACATTGCACAGCCATTCTGTTGCGACCGCTGAAACCACACAGACGCCGATAAGTATGAGCGCGTGGATGCGGAAATAATAGCCGGCCGCCGCCATTGCGGGAACCAGACCGATTATGACATCTATCATCACCCTGCGGGTAGAGAGGGGCTGGCTAATATGAGGCGAACATGAAACCCTTATGTCTTTAAGCATCTACCAAATTCCCAAATCCACTCGTCCACTATTCCGGCATCTTCTTCTTTTGCCTCGCAAGAAAAATCTTACCTGTTTTGATATATCCGGTCAGTTCAATATTGGCCGGGCACACGTAACTGCAGCAGCCGCACTCCATGCAGGCGCTGATATAGTAGCTTTTTGCCAAATCAAGAAGATTGTACTTTACCGCGTGAGCAATTTTTGTCGGGTTCAGATGCTCAGGACAGACCTCAATGCATCTGCCGCAGCCAATACAGGCCGTTTGACGCCTGGCGAATTTAGCTTTGCCGATTTCCTCTCCTATTAAAACTGTTATGGCGCCCGTGGTCTTCGTAATCGGCATCGTCAAATCCGCGATTGCTATCCCCATCATAGGCCCGCCGACAACCACTTTTGCCGATTTCTGCGTCACCGGCCCGCAAAATTCTATAAGCTCATTCACCGATGTCCCTATCGCAACATAGAGATTTCTCGGATTGGCAATCGCCTTGCCCGTAACGGTTACAACCCGATGCGTCAGCGGCGAATCACAAATCACCGCTTCAGCAATCGCCGCCGCCGTAGCAACATTCAGCACCAGTATACCTATCATCGGTGGAATGCCGCCCGTGGGGACGTTCCTCTTCAGAATCGCTCTTATAAGCTGTCTTTCTCCACCTTGAGGATATTTTGTCCTGACGGCAGCAATTTCAAAGCCCTCGCAGCGGCTCGAAGTTCTCAACGCTGCGCCCATAACCTTTATCGCTTCCGGCTTGTTGTCTTCGATGCCAATGATAACTCGCGAGCAGCCGGACGCTTTTTTGGCAAGCTTGATTCCCGCAATAATCTGCCTGGGCCGCTCCAGCATCAGACGGTAGTCGCACGTAATGCACGGCTCACACTCACATCCGTTGATAATCATTGTATCTTTCGGCAGGCGCGGGTTCGGCTCTATCTTCACTCTCGTCGGGAACCCCGCCCCACCCATCCCAACTATACCCGCCTCACGAACAGCGCTGCATATCTGCTCTGCTGAATAGTCTTCAACATCGACATCCTCTGTTAAGAGCGCCGCCGGTTCCCTGGCCGGATTGCTCGCAGGGTCTGCTTCGATGATTACCGCCGGGCTTCGACCCACAACAGCGTGCGACGCCAGCGCAATTCCTTTTACTTTCCCGTTGACCGGTGAGTGAACCGGCGCCGAAACAAACGCATCCGAGTCCCCGACTTTTTGACCCGCCTCAACCAAATCTCCTTTTTTGACTGTCGGCCGGCACACTGCACCTATATGCTGACCGAGCATTACCACAACTTCTTTGACCGCCGGGCCAGGTTCTATCTTGCTGTTGCGGGCAAGTTTTTCACCTGCGACAGGATGTACGCCGCCCGGAAATGTCAACCTGCCTTTCGTGCCAGTTTCCATACCAGTCGTCATAAATCCCTTAGCTCATTTGTTCTTGGCTCGCCGATTGCCTATCGCTCGTACGGTCAATATGCAGAGAAAAGTCGCACACAACGCCCCCGCCACGCTCACGCCGGTACTCAACTGCTCCGCCATTGACGTTCTGCCTGTAATTTCCTGAAAAACAGCCAGAGACACAATAAAGACCACCAGGGGCGCCAAAAAAACGCCCAAAACCTTATAGGTAACACAAGGCCCTTCGGTCTTGCCTAACCGCCTGTAGACTTCCTGGCAGTGGTCCTTTTGAACGCAGCTATCACAAGAATCCTCGTTGTCCATACTTTTCCTTACCGAATAAAATAAACCACCCTTATAATAAATATCAGTTGGCTTTTCAAATAGAAAACTCGATTGCGCAGGGTAAATATGCCCAAAAAATCGATGCTCTTAATACTCACAGTGGCATCTTGCCTCTCAGCCGGTTGTGCCGTCAACCCTTTAACCGGCGACAAGGAGCTTATGTTTTCCCCCCTCCGGCAGGATATCGAGATAGGTCGCCTGTGCGCCCCCGAAGTCGAAAAGCAGATGGACGGCAGAATCAAGGACGACTCCCTCCAGGACTATATCGACACCGTAGGACAGGGAATAGCCCGCATAAGTCATCGCTCCGGCCTCGACTATCACTTCCTGGCGCTGAATCATAAGTCCGTTAACGCCTTTGCCCTTCCCGGCGGATATATCTTCATCACACGCGGTATGCTCGAAAAGCTCCAAACAGAGGCCCAGCTCGCCGCAATACTTGCCCACGAAATAGCCCACGTCGTCGCAAGGGACGCCGCAAACAGAATGAGTAATCAGTCCGCAATGGGCCTGCTGCTGATGGGCGCAGCATCTGCCGGCGCTCCGGGCGAGCTAATCAATGCCGCATACGTCACCCAGGAAATCCTCAGCCTCAAGTACAGCAGAGAAGACGAACGACAGGCCGATATGGGAGGTTTGAGATATATGGTCCGCGCCGGTTACAATCCGTACGGGATGGTCGAGACCATGCAGATGCTCGAAACTCTACAATACGACGAACCCGTTGAGTTCCTCTCCACACACCCTTCTCCATATAACCGCGTATCTTACCTGACCAGGACAGTTCAAAGAAGAGACCTGGACCTCTCAGCCTTGAAAGTCGGCCGCGAAGATTATCAGCACGCCGTCCTTGACTGCCTCACCCGGATATTCCATAAATCGCCTGACCCGCGAGCTCCATCGCCCCCGGCAGGATTCCTCGCCCCCTTGTCACGCCGGCCTTATCGCCGCCCTTTCGGACAGCCGGCCCGGCCAGCCAAAAGACCGTTAAGCGGGGCACAACACCCTGCCGCCCGTCCTGCTGAGCACTGCATCTGCTGTCTGACAGACCCTCAGGCAGCAGGTTTTCTTCTGCCCGAAAGTTCTTGCTTGTTGTCTGGCAGTAGCTGTGCTATAATATCCGACAAATGGGCGGTTAGCTCAGTTGGCTAGAGCGCCTGCTCGACACGCAGGAGGTCGTTGGTTCAAGTCCAATACCGCCCATTAAAAAATCCTCATTGTTGGCTCAATAATGAGGATTTCCCCTTGTTTAGTAGTTGTTACCAACTCAAAAACATCTCTCAGCGGCACACCAGCGTACCTGACCAACTGGTTCTGAGTGGGTGGTGAGTGTACTATTGGGTATATTTCGAGGTATACATCCTTGGAGCGATTACACGAAGAAATCAAGCGCAGGACTCGTGTTGCAAGACTGTTCCCGAATGAGGCTTCGCTTTTAAGATTGGTAAGTGCGATAGAGATGGAGATCAGCGAGGACTGGATTGCGGGTAAAAGATATTTGGATATGAACGTGGAAACGGAGAACGAAAACGAATCTGCTGATTCAAAAGCAAAACGAATTTACAGAAAAAATGTTGCTTGACCGGAGCCAATAGCAAAACCGTATACACAACACAAGATAGCTTTTGTGTCACTAAGAAGGGGAAACCATGAAGTTTACCTCATGAAGGCAGATGGGAGTGAACAGAAACGGTTGGCACACGATGAGAGTTATAATGTGCATCCTGCTTGGTCACCAGTACCTGTTACCGCGACTGAAGAGAAATAGTATTAGCCTTGTGCAGAGCCTGCAATCTCTAAATCTCAATGTACGAACGTCTTGCCTATCGGCTATTTCCCTCAACCGCACCGTGGCTGCGAAGAAGGTCAGCTACGTCCTTGTGTTCCTTCTTGACAAGGTCGAGAGGAGTAGTACCATATAATGTCTTTGCGTTCACGTCCGCACCACTGGCAATAAGAAGTTCGGCTATTTCTTTACTGCCCATCGCAGCCGCATTATGCAAAGGAGTCATTCCCTTTTTCGATTTCAAGTTGACATCTGCTCCGGCCGGGTTATCTGCACATCTTTAAGCAAATACGGCAAGGCTTATAATACAAACTGCTTCGGCTAAGCCCAAGAAGCTCACATTGCCGAGAAATCGGGAGCCTGCCGTGCCGGGGCTTTACTGCTCTTCGCTTTTGCCCAAGCGTCAAATCCAGATTTTTTTTGAGCCACCTTTGCCTTAAACGGGGCACTGTGATTACGCCTTTTGTTTTTCATGAATCTGTCTCCTGAACGAGTTATCGTCTCAGGCGACAAATCCACCTTAATTACGCGCCCAGTTTTGGGGGAGTATTATACCGTAAACCAATTACCAATAGAGCAATGGTTACAAAAATGATGCTCATACTTCATGTAAAGAAACAAACAACTTTTCGAGAAACCACATCGCACATAATTTGAAGTTGGCTGGAATCAACTTCATATACCTTGACAACATTCTCATACTTATGCTCTTCGGGGAAAAAGTCGGTTAGTAGATTAGGCATTTCCAAAAGCTTATCTGTGTTGAATATTACGGTTTCTTTTTGTGGAAAAAGAGCTACATAAAAGATGTCACTTTCAACCAGGTCCTGAAAGAAATGGGTACCAAAAGAAAGCTCCGGCATCAAGTTTCCACCTTCATAGGCTATTTCAACAAGCACCGTTATCTTATTGATTTCGGCAAAATTAACCGGAACACCTAAGCTTGGGGTGGTTGTGCCCCATCTGCCGGGGCCGAATAAAATTGTCGGGGTTGTCTCTCTGTCAGTTATCTGCCTATTCAGCTTTCCTATCAACCTTGCAATGCTATACTTCTGTGAAATCGGAATTTCCACATATGCTTGTGGGTCGACGTAAATAATCCTTTTTATTGGTTGCGAGATACTGCCTCCCATAGTATAACCCTGCGAAGCAAAAATAACTTTTTCAGATTTAATGTTTCCCGGAAGTTGTACGCTTACTTTTGTCCCTTTGGTCTGCAGAGGCCTACATTGAACTAAATTGATTTTGAATGCATCACCATCTGTGAAGTTAACCGTGAATTCTATGTCGACGGGGTATTGGTAATAATTTTCAAGGGTTTTTAACATTTTCTGCATTATTTTTGTGAAATTGGTTTTTGATAAAAGTTTCTTAAATGTCAGGAGCCAATATCTTTGAGTTTTCATACCCAGCTCTTTCATCCTTCGCTCGGTATGCGGGTCTGAATCTGCTATCAAGTCCAGTTTCATATTGAGTTCGTCATTCAGTAGGTCAGTCACACTAACAGTTCTTAAACAGTTTTGGCTGATATCAAGAAGGTCGGCATTGTGCTGGGAGAATCTGCTTTGGCCTTCTCTATCAGCATATGGCCGTAACAGCGGTTGGTCCAAAGCTATTGTTTGCGGGTAATCATCCTCAACACGGTCTACCGCTCTGGTGCCCAAACCAAAGACGAGTCTCAGCATACCAGCTTTTGGGTCAAGTTCAGACTTCCAGACAAAAGTATTATATGA
>JAUWKC010000291.1 GCA_030607345.1 Planctomycetota bacterium
AAGCCCTGAATCATATCGGTGCGGATAGCCGCGATTATACCGCCCCAGTAGCTGTAGATTATGAATACCACCGTGGTGACAAATAAGATTCCAAAGAACCACATATCACTATTGGGCACCGTGGCTTTGCCCATCACGCCCTGTACGGTGCGGGTTGTCGCAAGCATGACTCCCGCTAAGAATACAACCATCCCGACCGACGCGACGATAATATACAGCACACTGGCAGACCTGCCGAAACGCTCCCGAAAAAAGTCGGCCATCGTAAGGCAGCGCATTCGCCGGATTATCGGCGCGATAATCCAGTAGAAGGGCGTTCCGAACAGCCACATCCACGAGACCCAGATACCCGAGGCTCCGCTTACGACACCCTGGCTCATTACCCCAGCCACGTTGCCAGGGTGCGTGCCGGCGCCGAACGCGTGCATAACCATCATCGGCCAGCCGAACTGGCGGTTGCCCAGCAGGTAGCCCTCCTGGTTGTGAATACCCTTCTTGCTCCCCCAGCCCATAAGGAGCATCCCGACGAAATATAATACGAGCACAATCCAGATTGCGTAGTGTAAACCAAGAAACTCCATAGCTGCTCCTTATCCGTGGTTTGCAACTTGTTAAAACGTTTGAATGGGAACTTCTGTCCCGGTTTTTTCAGCCGAGATATAAGCACTATAAATGGTCGAGAGGCAGTCGGCGGCCAGGTTGCTGGTGCTTTCCAGACTGTCACCATAAGCGATGGTCCTGTAGAAGGCCTCCATTTCCTGTGGATAGCCTGTGAACCAGTCCTCATCGGGCGATGGATTCGACCAGCCCTGTTTGGTGCCTGTTTTTTCCACTGTGTAAATATCGGCAAAATAAGATTCGACCGGATTGTAAGTTTTCATTGCTGTGTTCGGATTGATATTGCAGATTGTCCTGTGGTTGTTCGCCGAGACTTCGAGCCAGTTGTGAATGCCGCCTAAAACAATATCGGAAGCGAAGATGTCGGCGATAGTGCCATCTTCGAAGATAACATGCATCAAGGAAAAGTCATCGATATCGTGATAGTCGCATCGGATATGGCCCTTGTCTTCGAATTTTTCCAGCCGGGTCAGAGCGGCTGTGCGGGCAGATACCGCTTTCGGACGAATTGGCCTACCGCTGCGTGCGTTTCCTTCGACGCATTTTAGATAAAGCGCCGCCGTCAGCGGGTGGCATCCCTTGCCTATCATTACACCGCCCCCGGAAAACTTCCAATAGGCATAAGTCGTGGCATGCGAGCCGGAGTGTGCTTCTTCGCCGTGAATCCAGAGAATCTGCGCACCGGTTTTTTCGATAATCTCCCGCTCCTTTTGAATAGACGGTGCATAAATCCAGTTCTCGGCGTAAAGTATCCGGCCTTTGCTTTTCTTTTCTGCATCGAGCATCCTCTTGATACTCGCAAGGGAGTGGTCAAGTGCATTCTGCTTTGGGAAAGTATCGCCGTTGAAATCCTCCGAGCCGTCACCGAAGTAGCCGGTGAGCGGTTTTTCCACGATGGCGAATTTGTCCTTCTCAAGGGCGGCTACCGCAATCGTTTCATGGGCCACCGGCGGAGTACAGACGTGGATGACATCGACTTTATCGATTAGCTTTTCCATGCTGTCATAAGCGGCAATGCCCCGTTTGTCCGCATAGGATTTCGCCTGCTCGGTGTCGGTTGAGAATACACCTTCGACCTCAACGTCGGTGTCGTGGACTTTTTTCAAACATTCGAAATGAAACGTTGCCGCAAAGCCGGCGCCGATAATGCCAGTACGAATGGTTTTCTTTTTCATCCAATGTCTCCTTTATTGCTACTGATAGTTCGTGAACTGCCTGAGCAGTATTTCTGCGGTCCATTTTGCTGCCCGTGCAACTACTTCCGGGCAGTCGCGATTTGCCTTCTTCTTAGCGTCCCTGCATAATACGCTTCCATATTCCTTTTCAAACTGTTTGTACACCTGCCGAATCAGGGTATGAGATAACTTGGTGTTTCCAAAATTATTTGCGCCGCAGAGCCAGCCGATGACCATACCTAAACCAGTGAAGGCCCCGCAATTTTGTATGCCGGTAGGCGTCGCTCCGCCGTCCAGGCAACTGGCTGCTCTGAAAAGGTCCTTGTCTTTGGGAATAAAGTCAATAGATTTTTGTAACGCGGCGACAGTGCATCGGCAGCATCCCCCATACTTTTTTTCCAACTTATGACCTGTCTTATACGCTTTCTCAATTATTTCTTGTCCCTTATCGCCAATATCAAATCGGGTCTCTTCGTCCAACACCTTGAATTTAGGCTGATTTTTCTGCGCACCTACAGCTTCTTGTGGCAGAGCACCGAGTGCGCATATTCCCACCGTCTGGATAAGTCCACGTCTGCTGTAGCATAGTCTTTTATCTATGTGATTTTTTGTGCTTCGGTTCGCTTTCATTCTATGGCTTTTCATAATATCCTCTCCATTGTCTGTTTTTATATTTTTCGTACTCCGGTTAGTTATTATATTGGTGTTTGCGAATATCAGTTATAGACAAAGCACCGCGAGGCCAGATTTTGCTGCCGAAAATTTTTATACCACCTAATCGGCCTCGGAATTGCCTGTCCTTGCCAGGTTGATGGATACTTTCATTGTAGTTGCCGAATTCCCAGCGAAGCCGATATTTGGTCGGTGTCGAAAATTTCACCTTAAGGGGAGTAGTGCCTTCGGTTGGATTGGCAGATGCTTTTACGTCAGGCCGCATTTTCTCGCCCGAGGTGTAAACGGACAGCCGCAGGAGATACTTGGCTTTGGGCGATGTAAAGCTGAATTGGCCGGGCCCGGCGTTGCTTAACGA
>JAUWKC010000194.1 GCA_030607345.1 Planctomycetota bacterium
GGATTCGACATCTACGAATGGTGCCTTGAGCCGAGCATCCATATAGATTCGCCGTTCAACGGTTACACCCGATGGCTCAGGAAAAAGGACCCCGAATTCTATCAGCGCCTCAAACGCCTCGGAAGAAAGCTCCGCCGTATCCCGAGGGAGCTTCATATGACCCACTGGTCAGCCGAAAGAACGATTGAGCTGGTCCGAAACTCCCGACCGGACAGGCCTTTCTTTGCCCTGATGAGCGTCTTCGACCCACACAATCCCTATAGGGGCTATCCACCGGAGATGGCCGGGCTGATAGATGAGAGTAAGATTCGGGACCCAATTACGCAGCCCGGCACCGGAGGCGAGCCTGCCGTCATTGACCACGAGCGAGAACGCTCCTATCTCGGCCGCTTCAGCGAGTTCTCCGCCCGGGAATTGAGAACAATGCGCAGGGATTACCACGCGACCATTGCGCTTTTTGACGCCGAGGTCGGACGCGTACTCGAAGCCATCGACCAAAAAGGTATCGCCGATAACACACTGGTCATATTCACTTCCGACGGCGGCGATATGCTCGGCGACCATCGGCTCTTCGTAAAGGGCGCCTTCTTCTACGACCCAAGCGTTAGGGTGCCCCTTGTTATGCGCTGGCCCGGAAGATTGCCCGCCGGCAAACGAATAGCCGAAATCGTTCAACTCCAGGACCTCGCCGCCACCATACTTGCTGCTGCCGGCCTTCTCTCAAAGGATGTGCAAAACCAGATGCCCGAATCACACGACCTCGTCGCACTTGCCGCAGGCAAAGTCCCGAAGGTTCACGATTACGCGATTTGCACCTATCGAAATACGGGTCTTTTCAATACCGCTATGTATCCCGACCCGCCCATTTACGGTACTATGCTCCGCGATAAGCGCTACAAGCTCACCGTGTACCTCAACGCTCCCGGCGCCGACAAGCCCATTGACGGCCAGCTCTTTGACCTTGAGAAAGACCCAAACGAGCTGCACAACTTGTGGGATTCTCCTTCCCACCAGGCCGTCAGGCTCAGATTAACCGATAAGCTGCTCGAATGGGAGAGCCGCCAGGAACTGAAACTCGGCTCACGCGGCGGCGATATGTTTCC
Source organism: Planctomycetota bacterium (assembly GCA_030607345.1). The sequence continues at coordinate 1,104 of JAUWKC010000194.1, forward strand.
ATCACCCAGTGAGCGGCTTGACAACAGGCTAAAGCAGTCAGGGCCCTCGGAAAAATTGCCGAAAAGCCCATTGTAAATTTACGAGTTACGAGTCTTTATTATGGATGAAAAACTTACTCGTCGTGATTTTCTCGCCGCTGTCGGCACCGGCGCGGCGGCTATGCTGGCGCCGGGCTGCCTGAGTCACGAGAAGCTTGCCGGCCGAACAGACTCCGTGCCGGAAAGACCGAACATTATTTTTATAATGACCGACGACCAGGGGCCCTGGGCCTTCGGCGCCGCGCCGAATCCTGACGCGCACACGCCGAATATCGATAGGCTCTGCCGTGAAGGCGTCCGTCTTGCCAACTACTTTGTAACGACGCCGGTGTGCAGCCCGTCCAGGGCCGGCCTGATAACCGGCCGATACAGCACCGAGGTTCACATCCCTGACTATCTCAAGAGCGACTCAAAGCTCGGCCTAAGCACGGATTTTCTCACCTGGCCTGAGATTCTGAACGGGGCCGGCTACGCTACCGCCCTTATCGGCAAGTGGCACCTCGGCAAACAGGACCAGTTCTATCCCACGCACTACGGTTATGACAAATTCACCGGTTTTCGCGTCGGCGGCGAAACATCGCACAATCCCAAAGTCGAAGTCGACCACAAAGTGCGACGTCTCGAGGGCTACACCCCGGATATTCTTACCGACTTTGCTTTGGACTTCATCCGGGGACATCGCAAGGGGCCTTTCTTGCTGTCGCTTCACTTCTGGGCGCCGCACGCCAATACGGCGGACTTCACGCCCGATGGCGACCGGACCTGGCTGCCGCTCAGTAACGCTGACTGGGGCCGTTTCAAAAATAAGGACCCTGTCCTGCCTGACCCTGACTACCCCAAGCTTGATATTCCGCGGGCAAAGCGAATGATGCGTGAGTATCTGGCCAGCGTGGCCGGCGTTGACCGCAACCTCGGCCGATTGTTGAATACACTCGACGAGCTGAACATCGACCAAAACACAGTTGTGATTTTCACCTCCGACAACGGTTACAACCTGGCCCACAATGGCATCTGGCACAAGGGTAACGGACGCTGGATACTCACCGACAACCGCGGGCCACGCCCAAATCTGTACGATAACTCGCTCAAGGTCCCCGCGATTATCCGCTGGCCTGGAGTAATCAAAACCAAAGCCGTTGTCGAGCACACTATTACCAATCTCGATTGGTTCCCAACGATTGTCGCCGCCGCCGGAGTCGCTCTGCCCAAAGACGCTGTCATCAGAGGCCGCAATTTCCTGCCGCTGCTCGAAGGCCGGTCGATACCGTGGGATAATGATTTGTTTGCTCAGTATACAATGTGGCCCTGGCACCAGACCGGCGCAGTGCTCCGCTGCTATCGCACCCGGCGATGGAAACTCGTCCGCGACTTCAAACACGACAACAAAGACGAGCTGTACGACCTTGCCGGCGACCCCGCCGAGACGAACAATCTCATTAACTCACCCGAGCCACAAATCCAGACCATTCGCAAGCGCCTCGACGCAGAACTGTTGCAGAAAATGCGCCAAATCGACGACCCGGCGCTTAGGCCCAGGACACCGCAGCTAATCGCCGAAACCCCGGACCAACACTATATGTTGCCCGACCGTTACTGAGGAGACCATCACTATGGCCCGTTCTCTTAATCGCCGTGATTTCCTGCAAAGTGCGGGACTGACCGTTGCCGCAGCAGCCCTCGCCGGATGCAGAAGCCTTGCTTCACAACCCGGCGCCCACAGCCCTGGAACCAGACCAAATTTCGTCTTCATTCTGATTGACGACCTTGGCTGGATGGACTTGGGCTTTATGGGCAGCTCCTATTACGAAACGCCGAATATCGACCGCCTCGCCGGCCAGGGCATGACCTTCGCCAGCGCCTACACCAACGCACCGAACTGCGCGCCCACGCGCGCTTGTCTGCTATCCGGCCAGTATACCCCGCGGCACGGCGTGTATACGGTCGGCAGTTCAGAGCGTGGCCCGGCACACTTGCGAAAACTCATCCCGATAAAAAACGAAACAACACTTGACCCCAAGGTCGTGACCATTGCCGAGGCTTTGAAGCCTGCCGGTTACGTCTCGGCCAGCATTGGAAAGTGGCATCTGGGCAAGGACGCTCGAAGCGGTCCTGAAGCTCAGGGTTTTGATGTGAGCATTGCCGGCAGCCGTCGCGGCGCAACCAGACGTCATTTTAGTCCGTACAATCTCGAAAACCTCCAGGACGGCCCTGAAGGCGAATACCTGACCGACAGACTGACCGATGAGGCGCTCAAGTTCGTTCAGAACAACAAGGATAAGCCTTTCTTTCTCTACCTGCCTCACTATGCCGTCCACACCCCAATACAGGCCAAAGAGTCGATGGTGGCCAAGTACGAAAACAAGCAGCCTGCCGGCGGACAGAACAATCCCAAATACGCCGCGATGGTCGAGTCTGTTGACGAGGGGGTTGGCAGGATAATGAAAAAGCTCGACCAGCTCGGACTCAGGGACAACACGGTCGTCATCTTGTTCAGCGATAATGGCGGCGTCGCGGGTATAACGTCGATGGAGCCGCTGCGGGGCGGCAAAGGAATGCTGTATGAGGGCGGCGTGCGCGTGCCGCTTGTTGTACGCTGGCCGGGCAAGACCACGGCGGGGGCCAAATGTGACGTGCCCGTAATCGGTATCGATTTTTACCCGACTATTCTGGAAATGGCTGGTGCTGCCAGGCCCGAAGGACACGTGCTCGACGGCGAAAGCATCGTCTCTCTACTGAAAGGTCGCGCCAGCTTAAAACGCGAAGCTATCTTTTGGCATTTTCCCGCTTACCTGCAGGCCAATTACGGCTGGAAAGGAACCTGGCGTACGACACCTGCCGGCGCCGTCCGGGCTGGTGACTGGAAGCTGATAGAATTCTTCGAAGACGGCAAACTCGAATTGTACAACCTCAAAAACGATATCGGCGAGCGGGAAAACCTGGCACAGAAAATGCCGGACAGAACCAGCCGAATGCACGAACTACTAAAGAACTGGCGAAACTCCGTCAACGCGCCCGTTCCAACAGAACTTAACCCGGCCTATCGGCC
>JAUWKC010000176.1 GCA_030607345.1 Planctomycetota bacterium
AGCTTCTTAATCGACGCCTCGTCGGCCTGTGGGTCTTGCTGCCTCAGCTCCTGCTCAATCTCAATCGGCGTCTGCGCACTCTTATACTTCATCATCTTTTTCGCCGCCGCTACCCGCGGCTCATTCGTCTCGTCGGTCACCGTCAGCAATACCGGCAGCTTACACCGAACGAGCTGCCATCCGTTGCTGATGTTACGCCTCGCCGTTATCGTTGCGCCCTCAAGCTCAACCAGCTCTTCCACGTAACTTATCTGCGGCAAACCAAGTTTCTCGGCCAACTGAGGACCAACCTGCGCCGTGTCGCCGTCAATCGCCTGCCTGCCGCAAAGCACAATATCGTACTGCAGCTTCTTGGCCGCACAGCTTAAGATGTAACTCGTCGCCAGCGTGTCACTCGCGGCGCAGCGCCTGTCCGTAACCAGGACCGCAGCGTCCGCTCCTCGATATAGAGAATCACGAAGAATCGAACTCGCCGCCGGCAGCCCCATCGTCACCACCGTCACTTGTCCGCCAAACTGCTCTTTAATCTGAAGTGCCGTCTCCAGCGCATTGAGGTCCTCCGGATTGAAAATCGCCGGCAACGCCGAACGATTCACCGTCCCGTCATCGTTCATAGTCTCGCCCACAATCCGCTTCGTATCCGGCACCTGCTTAATCAATACCACGCAATTATAAGCCAACAACGACCTCCTTAACTCAACAGCATATCTGAAACGCTTATGGCAAATCACACCCTAACCACGATAGTTTAACCGCATTTGCGGCCCAGTCAACCCCAAAAGCGTCACCACAACGTCTGGCGTTGACTTCACCGCTACAGCTCCGCCGCCCAAAAGACTACTGCGTCATTCCGCACTGGTTGCCGACTTCATAACTGCCCGGCTGCCTGCACCGCAACGGGCTGTCATCCGGGCACAGCTCTCCCGCTGAACAGCGACGCGAAATTAGAGGAAATACTACACGCTGATATGACAGAGCACCGCCAGCGCCCACAGCAAATCCTTCTTGGGCACCACCCTGGCCTCGTATCTCTCGTTGATTGGTATCAGGTGAACCTCCGCGCCCGTGGTCCTTATCAACTTGCATGTGACACCTATTTGATTCGCCACCCGGGCAATTGCTATATGGCCCTGGGCCGCCGGAACCGAAGGACTCGCAAGGACAATGTCGCCGTCATTGATACGCGGGGACATACTGTCACCGTCTATCTGCAGCGCGAAGCTGTCCGGAAACAGATTGTGAATCTCTTCGCACTCGACAAATTCAACTACCTCCTGTTGGCTTTCTCCGCTTACCTGCACCAGATTTGCCTCCATCTGTTGCGCGCCGTCCAGCAGCGGCCGGGCCTGCAGGTCGACCGTCACTCTGCTGTCTTTTGAGCTGACAATCGACCTGCCGACGTGCCTCTTAACCAGGTCGTCGAGTTCTGTTATCGCCTGGTCGCGTTCCGGAAGAAGCTGCTCATCCCAGAAATGCACAATCCCTGCTGCGCTTCTGCCGAGAACAGGAATCCAGCCGGGCCGCGCCGAGCCAGGCGTAGCTTCCGTCGAAGCAAATTGTTTGTCAAAACCCTTCTTCTCGCAAAGAAGCTCCACAAAAGAGCCGACCGCATCAGCCAGCTCAGGATTACTAATCAGCAGCCGGTTCAGTCTTCCCAGCAGCCTGCTGTGTGGGCCCGAGCCGAGCTTTTCATCACCGCTGCTGCCCGTCACCAGCCATTCGAGGTCTCCCCCGGTGATTTCGCACATCTTTACCAGCACGTCAATCGGCGGAACCCTGTCATTCTCATAATAGCTGTACGTTGAAGGACTTATGCCAAGGGCGCGGGCGAATTCACTCTTGCCTCGCTCGCCTGCATACTGCCGACGAAGCTGCCTGATACGCTCAATTATCGCTCTTTCGTTAATATTTTTCATTTTTACGGACTTTACGCTTGATATACTTCGCGTATGCGTTAAATATGCCATTGAGTGTTCGCATTTGGGCAGAATGTAAACGCAAAGACCAATTTTGTCAATAAGGAAAGGACAGCAAGATGGCAAAAAAAAGCAAAATGAACAGGAAAACCGCCGTTTCAGCCAAAAAGACCAGCAAAAAAAACGCCGCTCAGTCAAAAATGGCCGAGTATATTGACAATCTGGTCGAACTTCACAAGCTCCAGGGCACGGTCCTTACAATGCTGCGACGTGAGATACTGGCCGAGGACAGGCGCAAATGAATTTACGCGATAGCGAAATTTCCCGTGCCGCGGCAGATTGCTTGTTGCCGGCCCCGTCCGCACCGGCAGAGGCGCGACCGTAAGCGGCATCCGTGATTCCAAGCCGAGCGAAGCAATCTCGAAGCCTTGCCTCCGTCAACACTTCTGTGCGCCGGCCATTGGTTCGACCGAACCAGTGGCGGCGATTGCAAAGCATTGTGCGGAATACGTACACCGAAGTCCAACCACACTCTGCGGAGCTGCTGATGCTTCACTGGTGCGGGGCGGTTGCTACATCACATTCTTGTAGCCGGTATCTGCGTCCCTGGTGCGAGCAGGGGTGTGCTTGAAGCTCAAAGTCGAGTAGTCGTCCGCAGTTACGGCAGCGGCGGATTCTTTTCAGCGACCTTTCGCTCGAGTTGCCTTTTGAACTCGGCAAGTTTCTCAGCCAGGCTGGTATCGGATAGCGCCAGGATTTGTATTGCGAGGATTGCTGCGTTCTTTGCGCCGGCTTTTCCTATTGCCACGGTGGCGACGGGCACGCCGGGCGGCATCTGAATCGTGCTTAGCAAGGCGTCGATTCCCTGGAGACCCTGTCCGGCGTCGACGGGGACGCCGATAACGGGTAAGGTGGTTCTGGCAGCCAAGGCGCCTGCCAGATGTGCGGCCATACCGGCGGCGGCGATTATGACTTTGATGCCGGCCTGGGCGGCGTTGTCGGCGAATTCGGCGGCTACGCCGGGCGTGCGGTGTGCGGATATTATCCGTACGGTCGGCTCGATACCAAAACCTCGCAGCGTATCGATGCAGGTCTGCATCACCGCCATATCGCTATCCGAACCCATTACGACCGCGACGGCTGATTTCACTTCAGATGGCATTTGTGTTTTCCTGACCTTGGCTTTACAATGGGCTTTTAGTTTCGGACCAGGCCGCAATGATAACGACACATAATCTCAAATGCAAGCAGTAAGGTGTCAGAGATGCAAACCAGAAGACCGATAGTTGCCGGGCGGTTTTATGCGGGCACAGGCGATAGCTGCACCGCCGAAATCAATCAGTGTCTCGAAGAGTATCCGCTGCCGGCGTCGCTGCCGGAGACGATAGTAGCCGGCATTGTTCCGCACGCGGGCTGGACGTTCAGCGGCGGGCTTGCTGCGCTGGTATTTTCAGCAATCAGGCGGCGGCATAGACAAGTGGACACCTTCATAATCTTCGGAGCCACCCACACGTACTTTGGCAGGACACCGGCTGTCTACAGTTCCGGAAGCTGGCGGACACCACTCGGTGAAGTTCTTATCGACGAAGAACTTGCACAGCAGGTATTGGCCGAAGGTGCAGCGGTGAGCGACAACGAGGCGCATAGCTCCGAACACAGTATCGAAGTTCAGGTTCCATTCATACAACAGCTTTTTGGCGGTGCGAAGATATTGCCGATTGTTGTGCCGCCTACTGACGAGGCTTTGGCGCTCGGCGGCAATGTCGGCAGCGTCATCAGGCAAAGCGACAAGAAGGTCGTTTGCATTGGCTCGACGGACCTGACGCATTATGGTCCTGGGTATGGCTTTACGCCGATGGGAATGGGGGCCGAAGCCGTTCAATGGGCGAGTAAAGTCAATGACAAGAAGTTCATAGACTTGGCCTTGGCGCTGGAGCCGGAGGGGATGCTTGCAGATGCGGCGGAAAACTGCAATGCCTGCGGTGCGGGGGCGGCGGCTGCGGCGGTTGCGGCTGCGAAGGCTCTTGGCAAAACGGAAGGTGTGCTGCTGGCACAGACCAATAGCAGCGAGGTGATGGCTCAGAAAATGGGGACCACGAGCAGCGACAGTGTGGGCTATGCGGCAATAGTCTTTTAGCTCTTGGTGTTTCATCAACGACAATGGCGGTGAGTCGGCGGGTTTGAGATTGGCTTTGTTTTTTTGTGCTCGAATGGGCGGTTTGTTCTCGTAAGTGCTTGTTAGAGCTGAGGTTACAGTCGTTAGCAGCCCTCCGGAAATTGGCTTTGTTTTGCATAAAAGGTATTGTTTTGTGCGCGCGGGTTGCCTGTAGCGGAGGAACCCCGGCCAGAGGTGCCTTATAGGCACGGAGGAGCATAGCTCGGAACTGGTAGCTCGTATTTGGTGAAGTTTGGCGGTCGCGGCCTTTTTGCCAATTGGTTTTGAATTGGCTTTGTTTTTTGGCGCCTCCGGGGGTGATTTGTGTTCGTAAGCGCTTGTTAGAGCTGAGGTTACAGTCATTATCATCCCTTCGGAAATTGGCTTTGTTTTGCATAAAAGGTATTGTTTTGTGCGCGCATACGCCT
>JAUWKC010000197.1 GCA_030607345.1 Planctomycetota bacterium
AATCTCGGCCTTTTAGACCGAGCCGACACCGCCTGGGACAACCTTATGGAGACTACACAAGAGGCGCTGCGCCGCGGCCATCAATTCTGAACCCGCCGGCTGTGTCATCTTGGGCTCACGTCAGGACCGCCGGAATTGCCCACGCAGACAGAAAATTCACCCAAAAGGCCAAAGTCGCGCTATGGGCCATAAAAGGGCCTGAATGAAACATAACATATATTATGGGACGGTAGGCATCGTGGTTCTTTTTCAAATGTGTGGAGTAGCTTGCATCTTTACCGGTCGATTCTGCTGGCCCAGTTTGACATATTCCGCATTTTAGTGATACTGCCGACCATCGGAGGCCCTGGTCTTTATGACGCACCGGGCCCCGCGACAGCAATTCCTACAAAGAGCGAAACGGGTCTTGGCAGCGGTTGTGAGACAGGCCGGGTTCCCTAAAAGAAGCTGGGCAAACGGCGCACCCGCTGGCTTACTCGTTATGGCTTGCGACCTCGCGCACTTTTGCAGAAGATTCAGCGGCCACTATCTGAAGTGGCGTAGCGCTGGCGCCAATCAAAGTCCGATAATATCTTGCGATGACTTACGGAGCGAAACAGGCCGGCCCAGAATCTCATAATAGAGGATTGCCTTTCTCAACTCGTCAATGTCGGGCGAGTCCGAAAGCAGCTCGGAAATGTACACCGGCGGGGGTGCTTCAGCGTGTGCGGACGGCTTCCTGAATACAGGTTTCAGCGATGGCTCGGCGATGGGCTTAAGGGGCTCTTCAAGCATTAGCAATGGAGGAACGTCTGGTACCTCCTGCATCTTAGGTCGGCCCAGATGCCCGCGAACCGCCGGCGCTAATGGTTTTTCCGCTGTGGGTCGAGGACGGGGAATTATTCTGGGCTGCGGCCTTGCGAATGGCTGATTCTGTTTTGCCTGGACAGGACGTGCGGCTTGAGCACGCGACATGGGCATCTGTCTCTGTATGGACCTTACACGCGGCCGGGCTGTGCTTTGGCCGCCGAGCCCCCCCTGCTGCTCCTCCTGCTCACGCTTGGCCGACTTTGCTTTCAGGATAGCCCCGAGTGCATAGACAACGGCGATGACTACGAAAACGAGGACCTGAATCCACTGGTCCGCGTCACGCTTTCGAGCGAGCAAAATTGCTTGTGCTAAAAGGCTCTCCATACGTTCCTGCCTTCGGCTGCGCGCCGGTTCAATACCTGATTGCTGCGCCGGGCGGCCATATTATTCCTTCTTCTTAGGCTTTGCGATGTTGTCTCTCATCTGGGTATCGGCCTGGATGTTCTTCATCCTGTAGTAATCCATAACGCCGATGTTGCCTTTCTTGAACGCTTCTGCCATAGCCAGCGGCACCTTCGATTCGTTTTCCACGACCAGGGCCCTCATCTCCTGTTCGCGTGCCACGGCCATTGCGCGGCGTTTTTCCGCTTCGGCCTTTGCCCTTCGCATATCGGCCTCGGCCTGTGCGGCCTGCAGTTGAGCTCCCACATTTTCGCCGACGTCCACATCGGCGATATCAATCGAAAGAATCTCATAAGCCGTTCCCGCGTCCAGCCCCTTCGTGAGGACGGACTTTGAGATTTTGTCCGGGTTTTCGAGCACACTTTTGTACGTTATGGCGCTTCCGATTGTCGTAACAATGCCTTCGCCCACGCGTGCGATAACAGTCTCTTCGGTTGCGCCGCCGATGAGACGCTCGATATTGGCACGGACGGTGACGCGTGCCTTTGCCTTTAACTGGATACCGTCCTGTGCAACGGCATCAATGGTATCCCTGCCCCTGGTCGGGTCGGGACAATCAATCACTTTCGGATTTACGCTTGTCTGAACCGCCTCGAGGATGTCACGCCCTGCCAGGTCGATTGCCGTAGCCGTCCTGAGGGGCAGATCGATGTTCGCCCTGTTGGCGGCGATGAGGGCCCGCACCACGTTGGGAACGCGCCCGCCGGCCAGATAATGGCTCTCGAGGTCACGCGTCGTAACGCTGAGGCCTGCCTGAACCGCCGTTATTTTGCTCAGTACTATGGTTTTGGTATCCACTCTTCTGAGCCACATGCCTATCAGCTCGGCAAATTTCACGTCTGCTTTCGAGAGCCGAGCCTGCAGCCATAACCTGAAGAACTTCAGAAACAGCAGAAGAAGAATCAGGGCGACAACACCGGCTATCACTAACAGTGTCACCATAATAACCCTGGACGGACTGACTGCCGCAAGGATTGTACCTGCCAAATCACACATAGTCTCACCCTTTCATTAGGTTTGTTCTATCACTCGTACGGTTACCTGCGTGCTCTGCACACGGATAACCTTGACCTTTTCATCTTTATCAGCATAACCGCTTTCGGCCACACATTCAATCCTTTGTCCGGCAAAATCACACGTGCCGACCGGCCTCAGCGGAGTCAGAACCACACCTTCTTTGCCGAGCAGCTCCTTCAATTCGGAGGTGTCCGCAATGGCATCGCCCTTGCGGCGTACCGGAGGAGTCAGCGTCACCGCCCTGCCGAATCTGGTTTTAGGGAAAATACGGTAAGCAAATACAAGAAGTGCAGGTATCATTACTGCGGCGACCACTATGCCGGCAACGCCGGCCGCTGTGCTGTACCTGAAAAATATGAGCACCCCCACCACCACACAGGCGAAGGCACAGATACTTAGCAGCCCACCGCTGGGTATAAATACCTCGGCTATTATCAAAAACGCACACGCGAAATAAAGAAAAACAGCAAAAGCAAAAGGGAGCCACAAATACATAATCACAACCCTTAAGACGGGTCCTCTACTTTCTTTACCACGACCCTGTTGCCGTAGATTTCGGTTATACTGACTTTTGTGCCCTCGTCAAGGAATTCCGCCTGCGCAACACAATCGACGATGGAACCGGCGAACGTCACCTTGCCCGTGGGCCTGAGCGTAGAGAGCACCTCTCCGACGTCACCGACACCGACGCGACGCGTTCTCACCCCGGGCGGGCCTGTCATACTGACCTCGAATTCATCGCCTTTCTTTGCAGCCGTGGGTGCCAGAATCAGCCCGCTCAGGAACTGCAGCCTTGGCAGGTATTTCGCAAATAGAGCCGCCAGGACAATGAAACCCACAAAACCCAACATCATACCAAGTGCGTCATATATCAGCAACTGCCAGTCGAAGTCCGTCTCGGGCCAGGGGAGTCTGCCCGGCGGGTTTCGCAGCAGCATGCCGAACAAGCCCGCCAGCACAAAGATTATACCAAGCACACCGGCGATGCCGAAACCGGGCAGCACGAAAAACTCAATCAAAAGCAGCAGCAGGCCCAGGACCAACAGGGCAACTTCGACCCAGTTGGCAAGTCCCACAAGATATTTACTGCCGATTATAACCGCAAAACATATAACCGCCGCGAGTCCCGGCAGCCCGACACCGGGGGTGCTGAGCTCGATATAGATACCCAGAAGCGCCACCATAAGCAGAATGCTGATTACCACCGGATGATTGACTACGCGGACCATTTTTTCAGACCAGTTTACCGGCAGGACAACCGGCGGTCGGGAAATGGCAGCACCGTCGCGCTCGGCGAGAAAATCGAGCGCCGTCGCCCTGTCGGCGACCACCGCCCGGGCCACGCCGTATTGTTCAGCTTTGGAGGCCGTCAAAGTTAACAGGTCTTCGTCGCCGTCGATTAACTCTTTGTTTTCGAGGTCGTAAAGATTCGGGTCTTTCGGCAGGTGGTCGCCCTCGAAGAATTCATATTCTGCGGTCTGTTTGTTCCTGATTCGGTAGACCTCGATTCTCATTGTGACCATCGCCCGCAGCAGCGGCTTTGGGTAATGGTTGGCCTCAGCGGCCCTTTCAAAAAATCCTCGAACGACGCTTTCGGTTTTTTCGCGTTCGACCCCCTCCAGCGTGCCTCCCATCATAACCGGAGCACATGCGCCGATTGTGGAGTTGTCTCGCATTATTATGTCCCGGCAGGAAACGCTTATCATAGCGCCGGCGGATATTGCCTCGGTTTTTATGTAGGCGACGGTCTTGGCTTTCGTGCCCGTCTCAAGAAAGTACTTGGCAATGTCGTCGCCCGATTTGAGGAGCCCGCCGTAGGTTGAGATTTCGTAGATTATGTACTGTGCGTCCTGGTCCAGGGCAATTTG
>JAUWKC010000061.1 GCA_030607345.1 Planctomycetota bacterium
CAAATAAGGAGCTATTATGATCTCCGCCCCAAGCACAAGATCAAATATGACTTTTTATATATTCAAAGAAGGTCATTACTGTTGAATCTATACATTCTCACAAAGACCATCCCTGTGATATTCTTGAGGAAAGGCTGGTAAGCCCCATAAAAACCGGGCGACAAAGCCTGCCTGCCCCGCCTGAACCGACGGTTTTGGTCACGTCAACTACCAGCCTATTTTACTTTCCGCTTCTTCATCATAGCCCGAGTCTGCGCTCTGTGGGCCTGTTAGGCCGGCGCCTGTCATCGTGAGCGGCAGGGCATATCGGTGCGCATTGCCGGATACGTTAAGTTCGGTCCTTTTTACTTAACCTGGAATCCGCCTGTGCCGATAACAATACCGTGAGTCGTGAAAGATAGTCGGCAGTATTTAGGAGACTAACGTTATGGGGATACAAAACTGGTCAGACTATGTAATTCTCGTTGATCTGCCCCAGGAACCACAGATGGGGGATGAACTCAAGACTGTTACCCAGATGGTTCGCGACCGAGGTGACTGTGATGTGGTGGTCGATTTTTCCGAGGTTGATATCGTAACTTCATCGAGTCTTTCGAAGCTGCTTAAGTTGCGTAAGCTGCTGGGTGATTGTGCGCACAGGCTGATATTCTGCAATGTTGCGGCTGCAACGAGGGGCATCTTCACGGTAACAGGTCTGGACGGCGTTTTTGAACTTGCCGATGACAAGTTTGTTGCCTTAGCCAGCCTGCAGCTTGTGACTTAACGCTGTCGGTGTTTGCCTTTTGCGGAGATAGCTCCGGCGGACAAGGGCTGTACGTGTCGCATAACATAAGATAAAACGCCTTATCTTTCGCTTGCGGTGGTGTCGTCGCCGGCGGCAGGAAAGGCTGAAATGCGAAGACGGGCGCAGCCCATAGGAATCAGGGTGATGGTCTCCGGCGGCTCGGCCGATGCGACCGGGCTCTGCGGCACCGGCCCCACTAAACCCAACTCGTCCTGCTTCCATTCGGGGACCTTCTTTGCTTTGACCCGAAGCTGGATTGGAGCGGCGGCGATGGTGAACGGCTGAGCGGCAAGCGGTCCGGGGCGTCTTATCACTTCGAAGGAGCTGGCTGGAGCGACGGCATCGAGCACCAGGGCATAATTCCAGGCTGTCGTCGGGTACACCTCCCAGGCAGGCCAGTTGTCGGTGCGGGTCGTCTGGACCCACTGGTCGCTATCGCCGCGGGCGCTGTCGTAGGCTACCCAGTTTTCCCCGATTTTGAGTGAAAAAGTCAGCGGTCCGCGGCTGACAGATACGCAGTTCTTATTCTTCTTCCACACGTCAACCGCGACATCGGCGGTAAAGCGGATTTGGACCTTGTCACCATCCGCCCAGTTTCGCTCAATCACCGCATACGAAAGCGGGCCTAAGTCCGTTTTGATCTGTTTACCATTGACCTGTATTCTGGTGGCGCCGGACCAGCGGGGAATTCTCAGATACAAAGGAAATGTCACGGCTTTAGGCGTCGAGAGACTGAAATTGACGGTCTCGTCGAAAGGATAGTCCGTCGTCTCAGTAATCTTTACCTCTGTGCCGTCGGCGACCTTGGCTGTCACCTGGCAGGCTGAGTAAAGTGATGCGCACAGACCGTTGTCCGCCGTGGCCAGCCACAGCTCCTCGGCATAGTAGGGCCAGCCGTGGGAAACGTTGTGCTGGCAGCAGCGGTACATTCGTGGGTTGTAAGCGAGCATACAGCCGCGGTTTTGCAGGACGGGGCTTTTGTTGGCGCGGTCGAGCTTTATCATATTTGGGGCGGTAAGGTAGTGAAGCCCCTTAAGCTCCGGCGTCCACGCGGCTGGAAACGAATTGAAGGCCACATTTTCACACCGGTCGGCCCAGATGGGATTGCCCGTAATCTTTGTCAGCATCTCGAAGCTGTGCATGAATTCGACCATCGAGCAGGTTTCCGCCGCCTGTCTCGGGCCGTAGTGACCCTCGCGGCAGTTTTCGTCGGCGGCGAACATTCCGCCCGGGAACTGCCCGTAGAGCCCCATTACAGTGTCATAGTTTCTCTCGGCAGCGCGGAGAAACTCGCGTCCTTTATCCTGGATATAGAACACCGCCGGCTCAGCGAAGCACTGGGCGATGTTGACCCCGTGCCAGCTTGCGACGCCGTCGGTCCAGTTGCTTGTGTGGTCGTGGATTTTCCTGGCGAGTTCCAGCAGCCGCTCATCACCTGTTCGGTTGTAGAGCCAATAGACGCTTTCCAGATTGTCGCCGGCCCTTCTTTTCTGCCAGGAGCGGGGCAGGAAATCCTCACTCGGCACCGAATGCTGCCAGCGAAAATACCTGGTCATAAGCTCGAGCACCCGTTCATCACCCGTGTACTCGTGGTACGACTGGAGGCAGGCCAGGGCAATCATATTGGGCCACAAGTCCGGTTTGCCGCCCTGTTTGGTGAGATTCAAACGCGGTCCGAACCAGCCGTCCGGCCGTTGACTCGAGAGAATCCCCTCAATCCACTTTCGTGCCTCCTTAATAATTCTCTCATCGCCGAGCACATAGCCAAGGTCGCCATAGCCTTTGAGCCAGTAAGGCAGCTCCTCCCAGCCGTTTTCCCCTTGTCCATCCGGGCTGAGCCAGGCGTTACCTTCTGCTTTGCACCATTTGCTGAGTTCCGGCAGATGCCCGACCATTCCGGCCGCTTCAAGCTCCAACTGGTGCCCAAGCCACCCCTTTGCCTTGATGGCGCCGATGGGCAGCTTTATGAGCGGGCTGGGCTGCAGCGGCGGGCGATTCGAGACGTAGAAGCTGTTTTTCGTGTTCGCCGGCGGCATATTCACGCTGCGAACCGTTAAATTCCCTGCTGCCAATGTTGGGTATGCAGCCAGCACGGCGCCGAGGACCGACGTGAGAAAATACCGATAATCCATTTGCAGTTGCTCCCAAAGCACACAATATTGTCGGCTTAGTCTAACAACAATCCCCGGCAAATCAATGCTCTTGTTTTTTGCCAAGCGATTTTTTGGCCGCTAATGGCGCCAGATGCGTTGTTGGATGAACGTCGGGGCAAAATGGTCTGGCAAGGTAATGCACAAATTTTGTCGTCCTGAGCGTCAAATAGAACAACACCAGAGATGCGAGAAACCCACAGCAGGATACGTGGTGTGAACATAGCTCGGATATTGATGAAACCTGGATTTTAGAGGTTATTGCGAATGCTTAGCTGTAGAAACAAGAAATGTGCCCAAATCGGGCAGCTTAAAAATTCACTCTATCAGGAGGAGATTATGTTCAGGAAACTGCTGTGTTTGATAACTCTTATTGCAGTATCTGGGCTGTGCGAAATATCTTTGGGCGTATCGCTTAAAGTAGATGTTGGGGTCTGTGGGCCGGTGCAGAAAGGCTGGATACCTCTGCGCGGAGCCAGGGGCAAGCTCAATAAGAATGTGGGCGGCACGAACATCGACGTTATGGTCACAGCTGGAGCAGACTCAGCCAAGGGCTCTGGCGGCGAATGCCGATGTGATAGCGGCAGTACGCACGAGTTGGCGGCTGTGGAAACAACGTATATTAAAAAGGACGCCAGGAGAAACGCCCGCAGCCCCAAGACTGATATTAGCCTGACGCTGCGCGATTTGGAGCCCGGCGCCGAGTACACGCTTTATACGTATCATCACAGATGGGGCGAGGACGAAGACCCGATTACGAACATCATTGTCACCGGTGCAACGAATGTGACAAAGCCTGACATTATTCTTCAAAAACCAGAAATTATGGACGACCCGGCGAAATTCATTTTTACCGCCGGCAGCGGTGACGTAGTTATCAGGTATCAGTGCTTAGATGGTGGGCAGCCGTTCTTTAACGGTTTCAGGCTTTACGGGGGCAGCGCAAGTGTGCAGTTTGGTTCTGCTTCATCGGGTGCGATGGAAAATGTGACCTCCGCAAAGATACCGGTGACCATCAACGACGCCAAGGCGGACAAAACCTATACTGTCGATTATACAGTGACAGGCGGCTCGGCCAAAACCGGTGACGATTACACGCTCGCTTCGGGAAAGCTTGTCTTTGCGCCTGGCAGTACAACCGAATATATCAGCTTGGACATCAAGGATGACGACATCCACGAAGACAACGAAACGGTAGTGATCGAGCTGTCCAACGCAAAAGGACCCAGCGTGTTGCTCGGAACGCCGACGAAGCACACTTATACGATTATCGACCCGCGCCCGAAGGTACTGTTTGCACGTGCCAGCGGCAGCGGTATGGAAAAAGATACGCCGGCTTACGTTCCGGTGAGGCTCTCGGCGCCTACGCGAAAGAAGGTTGCTGTAGATTATGCTGTAATCGGCGGCACGGCCACTGGAGGAGGTATCGATTATACTCTTGACTCGGGTACGGTAGTCTTTGAGCCTGGCAAGACCGACCAAACCATTCCTATCACGATTATCTCCGATAGCAATGACACCGAACCTACCGAGACTATCATTGTCAAATTGTCAAATCCGACAAATGCGCTGCCCGGCGAACATACAGTTTACAGGCACACCATCGTGTCACAGCCTATAGATTTGAAGATAGACCTGGCCGTGCCAACCTGCGACGGCAAGGGGCTCTATCAGGGCCTCGCCAAGCCCGGCTGGACTATCTGGGCCGACCAATCATGGAAGGATATGTATATGCATGACGGCGTATGGTTGCCGTCCAGGAAAGACCCGGCAGCCTTCGCCGCGGGCATCGAGGGCACTGGCGTCAAGGCGTTTTTGAGCACCGGTAGCGAGGGGCAACTCGGCATCGGTGCCAAAGGTGTTTGCCGTGCTAATCTCGGCGGCGGCGGTTGCCCCAAAGGCAAGGCATCGGGCGACCCGATAGCCAACAGTTGGGCCTATGCCGTCGATTGGGCCGGACCTTACGCCGGTGACATTATACTGCTGCTTAAGGATTTGCCGGCAGGGACCTACGAACTATACAGTTATCACAACCACTGGGAGCCATGCAAGCAGAAGAATCGCAATTGTCTGGATTGCATCTGTGGCATGCCGCCTATGCCGTCAATCACAGCTAATCCGCTACCGGCCAAACCGGATAAGACCCCACAGGACCTCGCCGACAACATACTAAAACGTTACCGATGGAACCTGCCATTAGGAACAGGCAAGGGCGTCATGGCTATCGAAAACGCCTACAACGTGGCGCCGCAGCATGTATTGTCGGACGAAGAACTCATACCGTCGGTGATAAAGTTTGCAACCGATGGTTCTGAAGTACTGATAATTTACCAGGCAGACCGGAGCTTGCCTTTGTATCCTGACTGTGCGCGCAAGGGCAGAGAAGGAGCGCGAGGTATTCTGAACGCTTTTCGGCTTGTATTGCTTGAAGATGCCGGTTCGGCGGGATATGCCGACAGTGACACGGCCGGCCTGTGGCTGTTCGATGAGTTTACATATCCGCATACGACTCTGACCGATGCGAGCGAATACGCAAAGGCGGATTTGTGTCTGATGGAAGGCGGCAGTATGACCGCAGGAAAATTCGGAAATGCACTTAAGGTGACAGGCTCCGATTACGCTGTATGTTACGCGGGCTTTGCCGGGAAGGTTCCTCAGGAGGAAATGCGAGGGAAAGACGGAGTTCCGAGCGGCCTATGGGGTCCGACGGAGGGACCTGAAGCGGTTCTTAACGCTCTTGCAGGAAACAACTGGACGATAGAACTGTGGATTAATTTAGACGCGGTACAAACTGACATTTCAATCATTGATATGGGCCAGGCTTATGAACCGGGTTTGTCGTTAACCTTAAGTGGAGGCGTTTTCGAGTTGACGAACCATTACGCCGGAGTCAAGGCTGTTTGCCGTGCCAACATATACCCCCGCAAATGGCATCACGCGGCGTTTACCGGTGTCGGGAAGAAGGTACGATTATTTCTTGACGGCGTTGAGCAGGCGCCGACACAAGTTTCATCGGTTGCGGCTGTGGCGATACCGGATTTGCAGAAACCGAAGGACCGCGAACACGAAAGCCGGGGCTTTGAGAATATGACTGTCGAGCAGCAAAAGCAAAACAGGTTCAATTTTGCGATAGGCACCGACCGTCACGCAGCCAAAGCTATGAAGGGCAAGGTTGATGAGATGCAGATATCGCGGGTTGTGCGATACAGCGGCAGTTTCGAGCCCGTGAGTTTTTCGAAGAACTATGGCTCTAATCGGCCTACGGCCGCAACGGCTGACGGACCTGCGTTGTTGTTCGACCCGAAGCCGGTCTCAGAGCCGCTGAATTTCGGAACAAGGAAATATATGTTCATCGACGATGCCATCATTGACAAGAAGGAAAACGTGCATATCACGATGAATCAGCCTTATGACAAGGAGGCACTGAAGCTTGATTTTAAGATTAAGAAATCCGCATGGCGTCCGAGCGTTTTCGAAGTCGGAGATGAAATATTTATGGCGATTCCAGAAAGCTACAGCTCCAACGAGGGGCTGACCGTTCTTGCCACATCAAAGGATGGACTTAGCTTCAAGAGAAAAACCAAGATTATCCCCGAGACTCCCATGTATGGCGCATTCTTCAAAGACCTTAATCCGAACGTACCGGCTGAGCACCGGTATAAGGTTAATTCGTTCGTGGCGAATCGCGGGATGTATTTCTATACATCGCCGGATGGATTGAATTGGCGAAGGAACGAAACAATCCAGCTTCCACTTGTCAGCGGAGGCGGGGGTGAATGCTACTGGGATGGTCAGCGCGGAGTTTACATAAGTTTTATCAAGCGGGATTCGAGCTTCCGGACAAAAAAATATCCCGGCATTGGACCTCACGGGCATAAGGCTATAATGTTTGAATCGGACGAAATTCTCAAACCCTGGCCTTTCAAAGCTATCGAGAAACCGTGGTACGAAGGATGGCCTTTCCCGTCGGTTACAGGCGAAGGACTTACGGTTTTTACAGCTCAAAAGTACGGCTGGGTCTATAGAACACGCGCGATAAAATATCCGTGGGCACCGGATGTTTATCTGGCCTTTATCTGGCGGTATCCCGGTGACGATGGGGCAAGACATGTCGAGCTTGCGGTGAGCAGGAGCGGCCGAGACTGGAAACTCTTCGGAACCAACTGGTATATTCCAACCGGAGCGGCCGATGAGGAAATTACAATGTACGGGCTGCTCCGACGCGGTGACGAAATCTGGCAGTACGTTAATGAAGGCGGGGCGCACGGCGGCTCTGCTCCAAGAACCTGGTATCGCTACAAACAGCGGCTTGACGGATTTGTCTCGCTCGATGCCGGGGCCAAGACCGCAGCGGTAACGACGTTGCCATTGAAATTCGAAGGCAGTCATCTTGCTTTGAATATTCAGGCAGCAGGATCGGCCAAAGTCGCCATTACCGACGAAAACGGAAAGGCATTCCAAGGCTTTGACTTCGACGACTGCGACCAGGTCAAGGGCGACTTTATTGACAAGATTGTTACATGGAAATCAGGGAGGAGTATAAAGGCGCTGCAGGGTAGAGTGATTCGCTTGAAACTCCAGATGCAAGACGCGAAGCTCTACGCCTTCGAATTCAAGGATTAGGCTGCAAGCCAAGAGTGCTATACGCTAAAAACATCTGAGCCTGATTACTGCACCTCAAAACGGGTAATCGCGTGGGAAATTCCGCTTGCAAAAAATCCCTCGCCCTGTATAATTGCTATTATGATTACTGGTTGTATAGCGCATTCACATCCTCAGACGGCCCTCGGACGCAGCAGCCTCCTGTTGCGCCGCAAGGCGCAATAACCACACAATTACAAAAATCTTCAGCAATCCAGCGTTTTTTTCGTAAATTCGTGGCAATTTAATGCCGGTTGGGGCATAATTTATCAGGGTAACTTCCGTTGACGCGTGCGAGAATCTGGAGAAAAACCAAATGGCCGGTTCGAAAAAAGAGAGAATTATCGTATTCGACACCACCTTGCGTGACGGCGAGCAGGCGGCAGGTACACGCCTGGGAGCCAGGGAAAAACTTGAAATAGCCCGCCAGCTTGCCAGGCTTAAGGTGGACATAATCGAAGCAGGCTTTCCCGCCTCTTCGCCTGAGGATTTCAAGG
>JAUWKC010000001.1 GCA_030607345.1 Planctomycetota bacterium
ATTATTCCGCACCTTTAACCCTGTGACGCTTTGTCTTAAATGTACCTCGCCTCCTTTTTCGCGAACAATCGCGGCAACTTCTTCCCACATCTGTCCCGGGCCGAACTTTGGATACATAAACCGTTCGATCAAACTGGTCTCCGTGCTCTTTTGCGCAATCGAGGAGTCCCAGCTAAGTATATTTTTGAACGCATGAACAGTAGCGCTGGTAATTGAGATGTAACGGCGCATTCTATATGGCATAATGTCCGTTTGGGCGGGAAATACCGGAGATCACGGGGAGACTGTGGGAATTAGGCCTGGAATGGCGGTTTTTGGGTGGGAAGGGGAGAGAGTATATTCCACCAAATTGGGCAAAATGAAAGTGGCACAAAAGGGCAAAATCGGGCTGTCAGAAGCAGAAGATGGCACAAGCGAGCGGGAAGTTTAATAGTTGTTTACAAGGCACTCTAAGGGGCTGTAGCTCAAAATCGAGGGGCTGAAAATCGTGTTAGAAAACGACATAACAAGGCGGACATCGGACATGCAAACGGACATGGATTTTAGGTGACAATGGGGGCTGGTTATATGGGCGCACAAAATCAGCGCCCGGTTTTGAGTAGTATTTCAAAGGTCCGGTCGCTTAGCCCGGGGTATTTTTATTAACCACAAGCACGGGACCCGGCCGCGCTTATGGACGACAATTACCACCGCCTGGGCAGTGGGTAATTAGTAATTACGAGCTCGATTCAAAGAACTATTTACACGGCGGCGTCCAGGGTGAGGACGCCGGTTGCCTTGTTGTAACTATTTTTCGTTAATCCGGCCGGGGACGGCGGGGGCACGTGAACATTGACGGCTACCTCACCAGGATCGCCGTCGTGTAGATTGCCGACGGCATCGTAGCAGGCAAGGCCGAATCTGTAATAGCCACAGGTCGAAACCTTGTAGTTTGCCCGAACAACGGAGGTTCCGTGGCCGAAGGGGTTGCGGCCGAACGGTAGGTGGCCGAAGCCGGGCGTTCGCGTACTATGGCAATGGCCGAACCGGTGATGGCCGAAAGGTGCATGGCCGAAGCCGTAGACACCTGCGCCTTGCGGAAAAAGCTCGTGGCGGGCGCTCGATGCGGGTGAGTTCCAGTCGATATCACCGGAGCCGCCGCTGGTGTGCAGTATTGCGTAGTCGCCGGGCGCATAGCCGAGAGGCACAACAAAATCAACCGTTATCATCGCCTTCATAAGATCGCGACCTCAGCAAAACGCAGATCTCGCGTAATAAGCTTCGTCTTTTGTTTGTCGGGCAGGTAAATTATTTTCACTATCTCAGGATAGACGGCGGTTCCGGCCATCTGTGTTTTGAGCGAGTGTTCCCTGCCCGTGATCCGTTCAACACAATCACCCACTGCGAAGTCGGGGCTGCCTGCACCATCGCCGAGCCACAGCCGCTCAAGCGTGAACTGGCCGCTTACGCTCATATCTTCATTCGCCTTCCGAATCGCATCGAGGTGGTTTGCGAACCACACTGAATCATCCGCATCCCGCGAGGGCAGGCCGCCACCGTCAAATTGGCTGGATTCGGTGCGCTGGTTGAGGTGGTATTTGGCTGAAAAATCATAAACCTGTGCGTGATGAAAAGGCGAGCCGGACGCCCCTGACGGGTCGGCCGTCATATATAATCGTTCGTCCATTTGAACAGAGGCCGTTACGCGGACGCGGGTCTTCCAGTCGCCATCCTTAAATGACCTGCCGTTCAGCTTGTCATCACACAGCGAGGTCCAGTAATTGAGCTGGACACCGTCGAGGGGGCCACCGGAGATAGCGCCCTCGGCCTGGTCAACCATTTCGGCAAGGTTCGGCTCCGCTACACAAATACCGGCCTCGTCTTTCAGGGCGGTTATCCCCCCCGGGACCCGCTGCCAGGTGGAACCGCCGTCAAAGCTGAATTCGATCGTGATTCCGAGCGGATTCAAATCATCTTTATCCCGCGTTAAACAGGGCAAAAAACACCTGGCAGCCGGGGCGTAAAGACGTTTACCGGCATCATCCAGGATATACCGGGCGGGGATGACGCCGGCGAAATCAAACGGCATCCCGCGATCATAATTCGGCAAGCTGTACCTGCCAGATTCGTTCAGGGTCCACTTACGCCCGACGTCCCGCTTAAAGAGCGAACCTCGCGAATGATAATATTTATAAAAGCTGTACTGGTTCGGATTCGTTTCGGCTTGCAGGTCTGATTCCGTCTTAAAGAGATTGGCGTTATTATTGGCCGTGTCAGGCGTGAGGTCCGAGTCAAGCCAGGCGGGCACAAGCTCGGCGGTGAACTCAAATCGCTGAGGGGCGCCGAGTCCCCACGGGTCGTTAACAACCGCAGCGATATCCTCGGCCAGGGTCATCGACCAGAGCATCTTTTTGCCCTCGGCCACGGCCGTGTCAACCGATTCGGCCACAGCCGGGGCGTGAAGCGAGTGCAGTATAGTCGGGTTCGAAGAGGATCGCGTGTAAGCAGAGGCAGCTCCGAGCTTGTAGAACACAATATTAGGGTTGCCATCGCCGTCGTAATCCTCACGGAATGACCAGCCGAGATTTTTGCAGACAACCTCGATCGCATCGAGGGCATTCAAACCATCGATAACAATATGGTTCAAGACGCGGGACCAGTCCGGGTGAGACAAGCCGGTCAGCGAGGCGGGGTTAGTGATAGTCAGATACTGATATGCGTTGTTCTGGTCGGGTGACAGGATGTAGCGGATCATATCCTTGGCGGTCCAGGGGACAGCGCCGTAGGGTTCGCCGGCGACGGGATGATTTGGGATGATAGTGTTGGGGGCGAGAAATATCGGCGTGTAGCACAAGGTAGCGCCGGCCGGGGCGAGCACTTTAAGGTCCACGGGGTCGCGGTTGGGTTTACCATCGATATTAAAGATGGCACGGCGGCCGGAAAGCATAGAGTATGCGTGGTCTATCGGGGCCTGCAAGGGCGTTCCAAAATTAACGTAGTCATCCGGCCCGCGTATAGCCTGGCCGAACACAGGCGAGGTCACCGAAAGGAGCCAGCGATAGTCCCGGCAAACAACAGCGCAACGCTCGAAGGCCTTGGTTTTCTCGGTGCCGCCTGAAAAATCAGACATATAACTCGTTACAAAGCCGGAAAAAATGACCGTCCTTTCGGCGGGGTTGGTTTCGTCCGTCCTTATGCGGACGGCATCGGCCCACTTAAGAACACCCTCCTGCCATCGCAGCGCCGGAAACCAAATCGTGGCAGTTGACGGCGTTGCGCCACTGGCAATATCAACCCGGTCAACCTTAGCGGCCCAGATAGGCTCCCAGGTGGGGCCGTAGGTGGGAGGCGAGCCCTGGGCCCGTTTCGCCTCGACCACAAGCCTCTGCGCTGTCCTTGATATACTCTGCGAATCAGCAACCGTCATATCAGGCCCCGCAATCGACAGACTAAATCGCAGACGACATAACTATCTGTGAAATAAAAGTATTTGCCGGTCGAGTTGGGAACCAGCTCGAATCGCTCAAACAGCACATTGTAATAAGTGGTGCCGGCGTAAGAGTAGTCGGCGGCGCCCAGCCAAAGGTACTGACCAATAGCCTCTATCGCGGCGACAAGAAGTGTGCGGGCGACAGAGTAGCTTGCCCCCGTAGCGCGAAGCTTACCTGTAACTATCAGGCTGAAGCCGCGCGAGCCCATGTGCATAGCGACAAGGCCGTGTCCGCCGGGAAAACCGACGTACTGGCGCTCAGCCGCCCTGGGCTGGAGGCCGACTTTTATTTCGTTACCCAAAATTGCAGTTAAAGCCGTTGCCATTTCGATTCACTAATAAACATCATCATTCCCTACTCGCGGCCCAACAGTTGTCTCACCAACAACAGGGTTATATATAACTTCATTGTGATAATTATGATTAACTGTAATGCTACCGGTTCCTTCGAGGTTGGCCGGCAACAACCCAGGCTCGACTTCAGGGGGTGGCATTGCCGCCGCCTCAGTCGGCTCCATCCCAAACTCAGTTTTCGGGAGCGGCGGTGCGGCCGCCTCAATCGGCTCCGGTCCAGGCCCAGTTTCCGCCACAACCTTACCCGCGTTGCCGAAAAAGTCTTCCATTTGTTGGACAACATCTTCTTCTGTGAATTGGCCCGGCTCACCACCGATGGCTGAAGACATATCCTGAACCCACGCATTAAAGTCAATAACAACTTCCGGCAAACCACGTTCGCGGAGCACTTTTTCAGCCAAGGCCTTACGCCTCTGCCAGCGGAGAGCCTCGACATCCCGCCCCTTTATATTTTCTATAGTAATATTCAATCGACGAATATCTTCTTCGAGGCGGGCGACTTCATCCTGGCCCATGATAAGGTCGAGCTTGTCCTTAACAATATCAATATCACCCCTTGCTGCGTCCGAAACTTCCCGAACGGTTTGCATCATAGCGTCTGTGTCTGTTAGCATCGAAAGAAGGAGAGCTGCATTTTCTTTCATAGCGATTGTTTCAGCCTCCGGGAGCCCAAACTTACCAGCTTCTTGTTGTGCCGACAAGATGCCCATTTGTTCATAAAAACCCATCTCGGGAGCAACATTTAATTGTTGTAACAACTTCTGACTTTCCGGGGTTCCCTTGCCCTGTAAGGCCATGAAAATATTACGCAAT
This sequence comes from Planctomycetota bacterium, assembly GCA_030607345.1. Next base: position 4,637 of record JAUWKC010000001.1, read on the forward strand.
CCTACAGTTGCTTTTTCCGGTTGCCCTGTCCTGGTTGTTGCATAGGCCCAAAGGCCTGCAGATTCAGCACCGGTAAGGCCTGCAGCAATACCGAGAGACTGAAATTGTGGCAGATATCTTCCGACCTCAGAAAGCTCCGCCCCAGCTTTTGATAATGTAGCTCTTAATACGTTCTGGATAAGATTGATGTCCTCCTGACGTGTTTCCTTGGCATACAGAGAAAACATTCCTACTATACTTTCAAGGTCGGCTTCCGGTTCCATGCGGCCGAACTCGAGCGATTCGCGCATAATGCCTTTCTTTTGTCCCTCGGTAAGGCCGGCCCCCTTGCTCTCGAGGGCATACCAAGCTTCAGTTACTTCAGGGACAGGCCTCCTGCCGAATTCGGCGTAAGCTGCCACTTCTTTTCGCGCTTCAGGATGTTCCTCGAAGAAGGTCCCCATCGCCTGAAGGGCAAGCAGTTTTTTCTGTTGCTCTGCGGCTATTCGGGCATGTTCCTCAATAGCTTCCTTTTGAATTCTGATGGCGGTTGTAACCAGACGGATGGCGGCGGCAACGCCGACGAGGCCCAATACCCAGGATGCGATGGATGACTTGAGCTTCGCAAAACGGCCCTGCGTTCGTCCTGCGGAGTTACCGAATTCATGAACTCCTTCAGCACCTTTTTTGCCGGCCCTGCTTGCGGAGTCACCGACACCCTTGGCGGCCTTGCCGGTCCGATTGAGGTCCTGCTCAGCCTGCTTGGCGCCGGGCGTCTTTACATGTATATTGACATTTTTAGCCATAATTTATCCAGCACACAGCGTTTAGCGATTAGACGGCATTTTCGATGGTGATAATCTTGTTGGCCAGAGGCTCGCCTGATCCCTCGAGGGTCAGCGGCGTACCGGGGTCGTTGGCGATGTCGTATTGAGCCGTGTAACCGGTAAAATCTGCTTCCACGTTGGAATTTTCGCCCGCCGACAGGAATACCACGTTGGCGATAGTAATCACCTTGTTAGTTGCACCCTGCGACTGCAGTACCGTCAGCACGAGATCGCCCGCCACTGCGAGAAGCAAAGCCTGGCACTTGAGCTTGGCAGTGGCAATCTCGGAGTCCTGAAAACCAATAGAGCCGGCGGCCGTCATACCGGCCAGGTTGGCTTCGACGCAAGTATAAGCGACATCGGCATCGTTGCAGGCCTTGACCAGCTTCATCGCCAGGCTGAATTCGAAGGCGGTCACGTGGTAAATCGAGACGGCTCCGTGCGCGGTTGTTACCACCCTGTAGCCGCCGCGAGCGGACGTGATGTCGGTCGGCGCCGCATGGTCATCGGCCATTGCGTGCATGTCCGCAATCGTCTTGGTCTCATCGGCCGCCCTGCACTCAAACGCGAACTCCACCTGTGCGAAGCCTGCCTTGGTGAGCCGGATACTGATGCGGTGGATGACCGGGGCTGTAATCGTGTGCTCGATGTAGCCGGTGGCGGCGGCGCCGCTCTTGCGCTCGTAAAATACATACGTGCCGACCGTGCCGGTGAGGAGACCTATCGCTTCAACCCAGTCCTGGGTAGTGATAACACCGCGACAAAACTGGATCTCCCGGTCGATGGTCGGCAGTTGCAGACCGTCCGGCGCCGAACGCATGACGTTTTCAAAGCCCTCGGTGATTACCGCCGTCATCACGCCACCGGCATCGACTCCGTTAATTACGGATGCCTGGGGAATTTTCACTCTTTCATTCACTGTTACCATTTTAGGAACTCCTAAGTCATGTAACTTGTTTCAAAAAACAATTGGGTTGCGTGCTTTTTTGGCGCATCGAGCTGCTCGACTTCGTCCATATAATAAAACTCATCACAGGTCAGTCCGCCGCCCGGATGCACCTTATCGAAGGCGGCGATGACCAGCTCGCATATCTTGCTCGTCCCGAGCTTTCGGCTATTGCCCGTCCTGGCGTCGCCGTCCTTTCTTGATTCAACGCCTATCACCACGCTCAACCTGATTATTTGCCTCAAGTCCTTGCCGCCCACGCGGGCAGCACCTCCTCCATCCCAACCCGCAAAGGCAAACGGCTGGTAGCGGGCGAAGGCCTCCATACCGCTCTTCGTAGGACCTACCTGGTGCCTCCACACATCGGTCGTTTTGAACACGTCCGAGCCGCCCGACTGCAGCGCAGCCAGGGTGTCGGCCATCCATTGCTCGAGCTTCGCTCTCAGTCCGCCATCGTTTGCCATCAGTTCGCCCCCACCTTTCTTGCGATCTTATCTTCGATAGCACCGCTCATATCGTCGAGACTGTCCATCACGCCGTCGTAGAGGGCGCCGGAGCCCTGGACGAACACACTCTTGACCAGGACAAAGAGCGGACGGAACTTGCCACGCTTGCCCTGCTTTCGGCCGAAGAACAACCGGCCTTTGGATTTGACAAAAAAACCATCTTCGACCTGTCTTGGCGACGAGAAACGAGCGACGCCTGCGCCGGTCAGGTTCTCGCCGATCGGAATAGCCAAAAACTTTCCCTTTTTCGGCGTGATGGTCTTTTCTTCATCGCCCAACAGCCAGGCGTACTTTGATACGGCTTGGCCTTCGGCGACGCCGACTACACCTTCGAAGTCGGATATCACCCAGCCCTGCACGGCCTTTTTAAGCAGGCCTGACCTTGTTTTTAATGACTGGCCTGTAAGATAATTCTCTTGCACCGTTGCGGCCCCGATTCCGACGGCCTCGCCGAGACCTTCCGAAGTACCTTCGCGCACAGCGGTGCCCATCAAACCTAATTCGGCCGCCGCCTGCTGAAAGCCGGGTCCCATTTCAAGCGGGATCATCATAGCTGGGGCCTCCTGTATTTTTTCAGGACCTGCTCGACCATCGGCAGCAGCTTTATTGCACTGAACTTACTGATAGAGCCACCTTCAGCGCTGACGCCGGCAAGGCCGATATCATCTTTGCGCTTGAAGATAAAACTGGCCTGCTCAATGGCGGCCTCGCGAAGGTCATTCGGCATTGCGGTCTCGCCGGTACCGGGCGTCTGGCCCGCCGATGTATAACCGCCGCGATAAATGATCTGGATACAATCAGGGATTATGAGCCATGCCGTGTACATGCGATAAACGATGCCGTTTTTGCCGGCGTTGACAAGTCGATAACCGGCGTTGGCGGTCAGGGCATCGGCGGATGCGAAATCGTAATCGACCGCCTGTTTGATGGACGTTATCGAGACGATCGGCCAGCGATTCAACTGCAATTGTGGACCGCAGGCCGTGTAGTACTCGGTGACATCGGCCGCCGGCACGATAAGCTGACGGTTGGTGAAACCATCAAACACGGCCTCGATGCCGACGATGATTCTGTTAATCATCTGGTCGTAGTCCGTATCGGTCAGGCCCAGGCGATCCTTGACATCCGCCAGCGTGCAAATCCTGCCAGATGCAGAGTCCGCCAATAAAGTGGCCGTGGCCGTGGTGTCTTCACCTTCCGCGCACACCGCTCGTACGCGGACAAACTTTGCGGTCTCTGTGAACGTGCCGGGCTTGGCATTGCCGGAAGTTATGGGAACGGTGGGGACACCGGCGTGCTGATCCAGATTTGGCGTGGCACCACCATCATCGGATGTGTCTATCTGAACGTCCGTAATATCGTTGGCCGAGCCGCCGCCCGCATTGGCGACAATAATGGTAAAGCCGGACACCTGCTCGATGTTTACCCAATCGATAAGTGTCGTCAGCGAGTCATCGACTGCAATCGCGGCGCTCGTTTTTGCGACAAGTTCAGCCATTTTACACACCAATTAACACGGCTTTACAAAGCCGTTAAAGACCTTTTGTTTTGTACCTGCCAGGGTCCTTGTCAGGCCGAAACTGCTTGTCCTTCGGGCTGTCCGTTAACGCCTTCCGGCTGTCCGGCTCCTGTCTGCTCTTTTTCTTGTCCTGCATCTTCAGACTCCTGTGATTGTTCAGCTTCAGCTTCTGCCTTGGCCTTCGCCTCGGCTTCTGCCTTGGCCTTCGCTTCGGCTTCTGCCTTGGCCTTCGCCTCGGCTTCTGCCTTTGCGATTTTGTCAGCCTTACCCTTGGCGATCTTAGCGAGCCGCTTGGCATCTACATCTGCCTTGTCGAGCTGGTTTGTCTTGGTCTCCACATGGTGGCCGAGCTGCTCGAGCTGAGTCTTAGCGGAATCAATCTCTCGCTCGAGATGCGTGACTACATCAGCGGCGGCCTGGGCGGCGGCCCGGGCGTTTTGCAGGGCGACCGCCTTCTTATCGATTTTTTCGTCCCAGGGCGGACAGGTCTTTTTGTAGCAACCCTTTGGAAGGCGCATCAGTGTGACGAGCGGTAGATCGTATTTGAGGTCCTTTGAAAAGGAGCCCTGCTCGCCGGCGTAAGATTCCTTCATCATAATCCACATAGCTTGTCTCCATACTTTTTTTAGAATACCCGCCCGCCACAAAGACGGGCGGGTAATTACTAAACATTCTTTCAGCTCTAAGCCGTGATTAGCTCAGTCAACCCCATAAGGGCGGCCGAGTTTGGGCCGGCACCTCTCGGCTTCGACAGGATGCCGATAATGCACAAGGCGGCACCTGGTGTGCCATCGCCTGAATGCGGCGCCTGGACCTGCATGTACCGCTTGTGGCTCTTGGTCAGGTCGATGTCGATGGCGAAAAGCGAACCATCCTCATCGTCGGCTATGGCATCGGCCAGGGCGGCACCGGTAACGGCGGTGTAGGCGCCACCGGTGGTATCGCATTCCTCGACCAGCGGTGCTGTGCCTTCGGCGGTTGAGCCGATGGGCGAGGAGGTCGTAATGACGCCGGTGGCGAACAGGACCCGCAGGTGATCGTAGCCGGCCGTATCGATGTAGGTATTGGTGTCGAAGTTGCCGTTGTTTTTTATCTGCGGGGGCGTCAGGATGCCTATTTTCATGTTCTGGATTTCCGGGTTCATATTTTAACCTTTCGATTTTTAATTTTCAAAAGCTTCAAATTAGATTTTAATTTACCAAAAGCTTCAAACCAGAGGGCGGGCGCCGTGCCCGCCCTGGAAAAACAATAATTAGGCGATGTCCTGCCAGAGTCCAACGATCGGGCCGGGAGCGGTCATGGAGCCGACACCATAAACTGTCGGGGCGATACGCTCGGTGCCACGGATCCCCAACTGGTCGGTGGTGAAGTACACCTCCTTACTCTGGTCGATAGTCAGTGCACGGCGGTCACCGAGATACGAGCCTAAACGCATGTTGCCCAGAAGAAGCGGGCAGTTATCGGCCGCCCCCGTGACGCCGGGCATTACCTGGGTGAACTCGACCGGCCTGCCTAAAAAGATTGGGTTGCGCAGGTAGCCGGTAGATACCACCTCGTTGGCGGAGGTGCCGCCTGCGGCCAGGGCCAGGGCGATCATGACGGTGTAATAAAAATTCTTATGGCAATACCATTTCGCATCGACACCGTCATCGGCATAACCCGGCAATAAACCCGGCAATGCCAGGATGTCGCCTATAACGATGGCCGTCCAGGCACCGGGTGTGGCCTGGACGCGGAGGCCTTTAACATTACCTACCGTGCCATCCACCGCACGGAGCAGGTGTGCAGCCCCCTGCTGATTGAAGTAGGTGCTGGTGCCGTCTCCGATGAAGCCGCACTGGTCCTCCTTCTTGGCGAAGGCCCTGGCTATCGAGCGGCCGACCACCTCGCCGACGGCGATGGCGGAGTCTTCTGTCAGCTCCGAATCGATGGCAGTGAGCGTCATCCATTTTTGAGACTGCAGGCCGACTGCACGGAATCCGGGATCGGATGGGGTTACGGTCACGCCGGCACCGGGGCAATAGACCGTGACGTCACTGGTCTGCCATGGGGCCGAGGAGCTCTCCGCCCCCATAGGCCATTCCTGTGTGTTCCTACGGAACACACCGTAGGATTCCATCAGGACGATCAGGTTAGGAATGAACTCCTGCGGCAGTAACGCGCCGCCTTCGGTAAGGACGTCTCCGCCCATGGCCTTGATCTTATCGCCGACTATCTGCTTACGCTCGAAACCCAGGGCGTCGAACGCTTCCTTGGCCGGTTCTTTGCCGGCGACGTAACCGAGAATATAGAGACCGAAGTTTTTGGCCAGATCGAGCGAGCCCCACACGCCGTTGTACATCCCATCGGGCGTCTTGATTGAAGCGAATCGAGTGCTCTGCAGTAGCTTGACCTGTTTGACCATCGCCTCGTTCGCCCGCCTGATTTCCTCCATCTCCTGCGTGGCCTTTTCATAGAGTGTTTGGGCCTCGGCTTTTTCCTTTTCCTTGTCCTCGGCGACCTTCTTGTCGATAAGGGCAATGACCTCGGTCTTTGTGGCTCCGTTCTTCTTTAGATCGCCCACAGCCTCGGCGATATCATCCAGTGTAACTGGCATAATAAATCTCCTGATTAAGTTTTTATTTCATTTAGCGTACTTAGAATTTGCTCGGCTTTATCTTGATCGCCGGCGGGATCGGATGAATCATCGGGATTACCGAGCAGGTCCCGTGCAAATCCGTCCGGAACGGCGGCTAATATCAATTTGATCTCATCGAGCGAGTCCTCGATGCGAATTGCAAAATTGTCCAGGTGCTGCTTGACCTGGTCGGCGGTTTCTGCCTGTGAGGCCTTGAGTTGTTCGGCGACATCGCCGTTGCCGGCGGTGTCGCCGTAGAGGGCCTTGATTTTTGAAACGGCACCCGGGTTGGTCCCAACTGCAACACAGGATATTTCATAAAGCTCGATCTTGGTTATGATGTAGATGCGTTTGCCATCCTTAGTTTCTTCGTGACCATCCAGAATCCTGAAGCCGATAGAGACGGCACGCATGGTTTTGTTTTTATAGACGATCCAGTATTTATTGCCGAGCTCGTACTCGACATCGAACTGCAGTATCATCTCGACGTGATGTTTTTTTAGTTTGCGGGTTTCCGTATCCCAGGAACCTATGCCGGGCGGCTCTCCGTTATCGAGCCGGTGCTTGTGGCAAGCTAAGCAGACCGGATTCCTAACAAACTCTTTGCGGCCAATAGCCTCAGCTATGGCCTCGGGCAAAACCTGCTCGTTGTCGCGGTCGACGACGTCGGTCGATACGATAAAGTTGATGCGATGGGCGTCAAGATCGACGGCGTCTTTTTCTTCGACAACAAAAGCGTGGACACGCCTTAAATCCTTTGTGTTAATCTCCATTATTATCCTCACTTCCCGACTGCGATTTTTGCAATTGTGCATAACTATAAAATTGAACCTGCGTATAAAATGCCAGGTCGAAATTTTTACCTTTTGCCCGCATAGCTAATTCCACGCAGCGGCAATTGATTATCTCGGCTGCCGAGCCTGAAGGATCGCCCGGATACATCAACATCTGGCCGCCGACCTCGAAGGGCTGGTCTAACGGGATTCCCTCGGTGTACCTTGACTCGGCGGCCCGGTGCGAATCCCGCACATCTTTGTCGCGACTGGTCAGCCAGCTCTTTCGCTCGACATTTGCCGACTGCATTCCTGCATGACGGCCCGTTGATACGGCGCCGCCGGTTTGAGTGCGGGCAATTCTCAGTGCCCGGGCACGGTTGGAGCCGAGAGTTGTCTTGATCCGGCCGGTGAGGTCGTTAAGGCCTTCGCCCGCATCGAGCCCCCGGCGCAACTGACGTGCGACCGCATCCTGCGTTGTCTTGTTGACGCCGGTTATCTTTATAGTTGAAATCGCCCGCTTGCCTCTTAGCCAGGCCATTCGCCTGGCGGTCTCTGCCTGCTGCGCAAGCTCATCTTCGGTAAGGCCGAGGACCTCGCTCAACGTCTGGCGGATGCCGAGTTCGGAGGCCTTGCCGAAGAAGACCTGGTTGATCACCTTGATTTTGCCGTTCTCTGTCTGCATATCAAAAACGACGCGGGCGATAATATTGTCAGCGGCATCCTTGGTCGATTTGCCGGCAAGCTCGGTCATTGCATCCTTGAGTTTCTTTTCTAAGATTCTCTGCTGTCTGACAAAGTAAACCCTCATCGCCCCCTCGAATTCACGCTCGATTCCGAGCCAGCTCGCCGTCCAGCTTTGCCAGATACGAAGCCGCTGGTCTTCATCGGCCTTTGTGGTTTTTTTAGATTCAGCGAGTTCGGCGATCTGGGCCGACAATTTCTCGACGGACGCTTCGAAGCCGAGTTCAGCAGGCTCGCCTTCAGGTAAGCTCGGACCGGTGATACCTTCGATGCCGGCTTCGAGAACATAGCTTGCCGGTACCCGGCCCATATTAATCCACCACTCATTACCCCAGTCAACCGGCTCGTACGGCAGATCGTGTTTTTTAATAAGGTCGTTTAGCGGGATACCGGCATCGGTAAACTTAAGGACCTTCTCCGATGTCTCACGCTGGACTCGCTGGACCACCGGGTGCTCTGTAGTGTCGAGCCACAGGAAAACGCCCTGCCTGGCGGTGACCGCTTTTTGGCGGGCTGCGCGAAGGTCCGGGTTCTTGGCTAAAAGCTGCGCCGATCTGCCACGGAACATTTTTGACTCGGCCATCTCGACTGAGCGGGCATCACGGGTATAAGTCTTCGACAATATCCCTGCGTTGACCTCGCCGGCAAATAAACGGGCGAAGGGGATGATCGTGTTGAAAACAAAGTCCTCCATCGCCGGGCCATGCGAATACTGGGCCTCTGTAATAAGGCCGGCGACGCCGGGCGGGACGCCCCAGGCCGAGCAGATTTTCTTATCAGTCATTTCGCTGATCTTGGCTACCTCCATCTCGACCATAGACCTGGCCGATGTTTTGACGTCCATGCCACCGGTAAGGATCGCCGTTCGCTTGGCGTTACCGGCGCCCCTGTGGCGGGACTCGAATTGCGAGCGCAGCAGATTTATCTGTTCGGGCGTAAGAGTGCCCTGCGTGGTAAGGATTGTGCCGAGATCGGCGCCGTTGTCGAGCGCGGATGCGTTTAAGAGGCTCGCGGCAAAGCTGTAATCGAGGTCGTTCCTAGCTGCCTGTGCCGGGCCGATGCCGTGGAACTTGTCGTACGGATTAAAGTTCTTCCATTGACACACTTCGTTAATGCCGTACTTTTCCCGCTGGCCGCCCAGACCTCTGAATTCCCAGCCTAATAAAACACCACCGGCCGTGCGGTTATGCGTAACCGGGGACATCTGCGAGCCGGCGACAACTATGACCTCTTTCGGTACCGTGCCGGCCATCTCCGTGAAGACCCAGAACACATCGCGGCCCAAGGCGTAATGTCCGATCGATTCGGTTACGAACCTTTGAAAACTCATTGCGGGATTATTAAAGAGCAGGTCGTATTGCGGACCGCCCTCGACCACCTTGTCATCGATAGTGCTCATAACGGGGGGCAGGCCCTGGATGGCGGCGATCAGTTTTTCGATGCAGGTAAAGACCAGGCCGACCTGCTTATATGGCTTGGTGGCCTTACCGGATGTGGAATCCGGCATGTCCATACCGGTCAGCCACATCTGTGCGAACTGGCTGATGCCGAACGTCTTATTTATGGCCGTGTTTACAGCCCCGCTGACGACCGCACCAACCTTTTGTCTGACCGATAGCTTCATAACAAAATCACCTCCGGAGTACCGGCCAGTTGATGGGCGGCCTCTTTCGACAAGGCCGATGCCCAGAACTCATCCGAGTGCTCAGTGTCCTTCTGCGTTGTGTCGTAGCGAAAGTTGCCGGACGATGTTACGGTTTTTTTAATCGAGTGAAAACTTTCGCGGACCTCCATGTCGTCGGGTACGCGGCTTCGCCTGTCCTGCATAAGGCCGAGTTGACGCGAGGCGAGTGCGTCTTTTATAGGGGCGGTGAATTTTACTTTTTCGACCCGGTACTCACCGAACACATTTTGCAGGCTCTCAACCAGCATGTCGCCGAGGCCGGTCGCGTCTCCACACGCCCGAACAATGTTGTGCTTGCGAATCAGGTCCTCGGCCATCTGCTGCTGAACTCCGTAAGGGGTCTTTCGCATTTGCACGATCTGGCGGCAAACCATAACATCGCCGACTAATTCATCGATCCAGAATACCGTCTTGTGACCTTCGCGGGCGATGTCAAAGCCCATATACTTCGGACCGTCACCAGAGGTTTCCAGACAATGCTCGTCCTGGCAATCGTAATATAGTTCGTAAGGAATGAGTGTGCTGGCCATCGCGGACGGGACGCACATGTACTCCTGGTTCCATGCATCCTCGTTGCGGCAAAGTGCGCGGCAAAAGGCAAGGAATTTCTTGCGAGCTTCCAGGTCGATATGGTCGAGCCTGTAAACCTTTTCGGCGAGGCCCTGGGCGACGGCATCGACGATCGTTGTTCGCCGCAAACTCCAGTGCAGCATCTTGAGCGATTCGAACGTTGCTTCGCCGCGAAGGACCTTGTGGATATTTTTAATAATTTCATTAAAAACAGAACCCTCTCCGTTGTGGGTCGAGAGGACGTCGATATCGTAACCCCAGGTCGTACACGGCAGGGCCGCATCGAGCATTAAGCCGGGATTTTCGTGCCACCCGAATTCGTCGAGGACCACGTCGCCGCCCTTGGAGCGGAACCGCTTTGGGTTCGAGGTCAGGCAGTTGATGCGGCTGCCGTTCGGGAAAACGACGATGTAATTATTATATTTATGACCTTTGTCGTCGTAGAAGGTCTCGAGTATCTCCTTGATCGCGGCATTTATTAACTCGCACCAAAAACGACAATACGCGGCGTATTCGTAGGCCGAGGAATCGTCTGCGGACGAAAACCACAAATCCCGCCGGTGGTCAATCATGTTTCGCCGGCGGCAATGCTTATAGCTGTTGGCGTAGGTGATACCGATACGGCGGGACTTCTCCTCGATGATGGCGTTCGATTTGTCGCGGATATGGGCCACCTGGTAAGGCAGGAAGTATTTGGTATGAATCTTTTCGGCCTCGGCTGTCATCACGATTTTGCAATCCCCAAAAGCAGGTCATCAATGACCTTCTGGACTTTTTTATTCACACCCGCCGCGCTCAGCTTGTCTTTTATAGACGAGGCTGTTTTTTTGACCTTGGCCTTGAGTTGCTCGCGGACGTACCTGTCGCTGTTGATTGCAATGGCGGTGCAGTCCTTCATCGCCTTTGCCACATCGCGGATCTGGTCGGCATCAAAGTCCTCGTGGCCGCCGATAAACTCGATCGCCACGGCGGTTATCATCTCGGCGACGGCCTTCTGTGTCTGCGACGCCTTTTCGTTGGTCAGGTCGCTCATTATCTGGCGGGTGATCAGACCCGCCTGCTTAAACCGTGCCATAATCCGCAACCCAATGGCCCAGCGGCCGATTGCGGACTCGGAGACCGTGTGGCCTTTGTGTTCGCAATAGGTGACCAGGTCCGCGTAGCGGGGCTTGCCGTCGATATCTTTATCCTCGCCGCCGAAGCCCAGGGCCTTGGCTTTGGGGAAATCATCGGGCCACTCATTGTCCACGATCATGTGGGTCAAGGTTTCCCGCAGCTTCGCAGGCAGCCGGTCAATACTCGAATGTGCTCGGCGTTTTGTCATTTATTTTTCAGACTTCTCCTTTTTGTGCTGAACAAGGTCCTTGATAGCATCGGCGATGTGGCGCCGAATGAGCCGCACTCGGGTACGCTTAAGTTTGTTGGCTTCGAGAAGATACTCGATCTCCTCTTTGTTGTTTCTTATACTTCGATCACACGAAGCCATGAGAGCGGCCTGCTGTTTCAGCCAAACCTCCATCTCGGCTACATAGAGGTCTGAATCTTTTTTCTTTGCCATAACGCACTCCTTTTTTTAGACACGGATTAACACGGATTTACACCGATTTTCCTTGTTCCATTTACATAGTAAAAATCAATCCCAATTTCTTCTGTTGACACTGGATCGTTGGTCCGTCCTCTGTCATCCGTCATCTGTTATATCTCCAGGGCGCCATTCATCCTTATGTTTTGGATAACTTCGAGGCCTTCGGCTGTCAGTTTGCCGACCTTGTCCTCGAACCTGTCCTGGCCGCCGATGGCATCGTCCACGAAAAAGATGTAGCCCTTGGCCTTGAGGTACTCGACGTCTTTGCCGAAAAGGCCGAGGTCATACATCACATCAATAGCGCACACGGTCCGGTACAACGGCCGCATCGTTAGCCCCGAAGGATAGACCAGGTCGAGGTTGCGAAGGATCTGCCGTCTGGCCTGTTTGATTTTTATTGGGTCAGTACCGTTCATTTCTTCAGCTCCTTAACAATTTCGCGGGCGATCTCGCCCGACATTTTCGGCAACTGCTCGAAGGCCCGCATCGAGCCTTTTATCTCGCTGACCAATTTAACCAATGAATCGAGCGATCGTTCCTGCTTGTTTACGTTGCGGATGAAGTCCACCTTGTCGACAAACTGGTTGGTGCATTCCCTCTGGCATGCGATCTGGCTCGCCGCGACGTTGTCGATCTTTTCATCCTGCTTGTCGATTCGAGCGGCGAAGTCCCGGACGCATTGCTTTATCGTCCGCAGGTTAAGTACGATGAGCAATCCAACCACGCCGACGGCGGCGAGTACGACGGTCAGGATTATCTGCCCGCTTATCTGCGCCATAACGGCCCCTTAAACTTTAAGTTCGGCGACTATTTTCTTGGTGGCGGTCGATTGCTTATTATTCTGCGCCACCTTGAAGGTTTCCCTTGCACGCTCGTCGGCGGCGGTGAGGAAATCTTTATTGGCGTTGATGATCTCCTGCAGGCCCTGCGATTTCTTGCGGGCACGGTTGACCCATTCGATAATTTTCACACCGCCCCAGGTCGTCCCGCCACAGCCGAAAAGTATTGCAAGTTGCGCCGCTAACGAGAGGCCACCCTCGACCGCCTCGAACATCTTCTCGGCGGTCGGGCGTTTCGCCGCATCGGCGGACGCGGCCTGCAGGGTGGCATCGTAGTCGGCAATATCGAGCGTGCTCGGCATCCCGGCAAACGCCAGGCTTGCTTCCGTGCCCTGCACGAGTTGCCGGGTCGCCGGCGTATCGGCCTCGGCACCACCAGCATCAACCGCCCGGGCGTTGAGGTGGGTCTTAAAGGCGATCTGCTTTTGCGACTCGCTCGGCGCCATACGCAGCGTATCGCAGCCGGCGATAAAGCCACAGAGGACCACAGAGATCAAGAGGGTGATTGTTAAGAGGATTACTTTGCGTCTGTACATTTCAGACTCCTTTCCGATTAAAAATTAACATCCTTTTTAAGGCGGGGCGCATAGAGAAAGCCCGCCTACTAAGTTTCTCAAACTCAGCCGACGGGTTGTGAATTTTCAGCTCATCGAGCGGATGATGGAGACATCCGCTAAATTGGAACTGACTATTATATCGGCCACAACAGCCGATGACAACCAATTTTTTTGGCAAAAACTTTCACTTTTTTTCTGCGTTTTTGGGCCAAAAACGGCGATTTTGAAAATATTTTAGAAAAATCCAAATCTCCCCCTTGACTTTTTGCAGACAACGCATACAATGTATATAGAATTAAAAGTTAAGATTAACCTAAAAAATGAAAGGGTAAAACGATGACGGAAACTGAAATTGAGAATTTGAAAATCAGGTACGCAGAATGGCTTGATGAGGAGCAAGCTGTTGGTTGTACGGAAGAAGACATTGTCAGAACGGCGGAACCCACACAGAACTTTATTGATGCGTGCAGGGAGTACCGCTCTGTCGACAAAGATCAGTTTGAAAATATGCAGGTAACAATTCTTGAGGGAACACAACGCCACAAAGGTGAGGCGCGAGCCGACTTGTATATTCTTGACGCGGGAGAATTCAGGTTAGTGTTGTCGATGTGAGGAGAAAGAAATAGCAGATACGGTATTGAGAATCAGCGAGAAGGTCCATGCCGAATTGGTTAAGGCACAGGCCAAAGAGATAGGCAGGCGCGGCAAACCGGTTACACTTAAACGATTCACGGAAGAAGTGATCGCCGCCGGCATAAAGTCTTTTGCCAAAAAGCGTTAGGTCGGCAGGAGTAAAGGAAATCTGAAAAAGATTTCATTTATTTTTTTGGGCTCGAAATTAGTCAGATTTTATCCATCAATTTGTGTATTTCGGAGCGAGCTTCGGCCCGCAACTCCATTGATTTGTTCATTAGTCGCATGTAGTTCTTATCAGAATACCAAGCACCATTTTCGTGTATTTCGGGATTCTGGCTTTCATAAACAAAAACATCAATTTCTGCCTGTATTGCCGCCCTTAATAGTTTTATGGCCTTTTCAAACGTTTTGGAATCTCGGCCAAACCACTTTATGTTCAACCCAAATTCCATATTATTACTCAAACGAGCGATTAGAACACCTCGTGTTTGTTCAGACATCCATGAGGCTTTTATATGCCCCGCCAAATCGAGCTCACCAAGCAGGTTGCATAAATTCTGTAGCATATTGCCCGTCCCATGGACTGACGATGGGATGGAGTATACCGGATATATTGATTCCGAGTTCAAGGATGGACGAGGAGAGAAAATCCGCCTCACATTAAGCGCATGGTATGAAAGCCACAGAGCGGCCATAACGCCTAATGTGGCGAGGAAACCGGTCCTGAACGCTTTTGGCGAGCTTGTCCAGAACTTGGCGATCAAACCCTCACGGGACAACAACAAACGGGTCTTTTTGAACAGGTCGCTTGGTACAACCAAAGGTGCTCTTTTGAATCGTTTAACAATAAATCTCTCCCCACAGGCCTTACAGGTGAGTTTTCCGCCAGTGTACTTGCTTGGCACTGCGTAAAATTGCTTGCAATGTGGGCATTGAGTTTTCACAACTAAGCCCTGTGTGGTTTCTTCTTGGCTTTTTTCGTCGGCAACGGCTTTAATGCGTCAAGCAAGCTTCGTATTCCGGCCTGAGCGTCTTCTGATAGCAGTTCAAAATGAACGGTTGCACGCTTAATTGCGTCGGCTGACAACGAAAGATGGCTCCAATAATACTGCTTAATGGGAGCGGCGGCCGACTCGTTTGGTGGCGGGGGAGCTTCCAACATCGCAAGGACCTCATGTTGTTCCGCAGGTGTTAGCCCGGCGAAGGCGGCTTTGAGTCGAGTCGGGGTCATTGCCTTGGAGCCTTTTGCCTTCGCTATAGCGGCCTTCTGCTCGTTTCCCCCAAGCTGGGAAAAGAGGATAACACCCGCCGAAAGCACACCCGTCAAACTAAAAGAAACCTCCAGCTCCCGGGCGATGGGCCAGACGCTTTTCCACAAAACCTGTTCTCTTTTTGGTGGCATAATCAATAAATTACAAAAAAATTTGCTTTGTACAAGTCTTTATACAAAAAGACTTTATAGACATCTCTATACTTTTTTGTATTTTTTATACAAAAAAGTCTTGACTTTTGCCGATATATCACTATGAAATACATAGCAAGATAAAGGGTTGCGATGAAAGTAAGGCAATTACATTTTTCGGCGAAGCATAAAATAGACCAGCCCATCATGCAGAAGCTCAACGATGTGGCTCCGGTAATGCAGCGCAACGTCCACGATGCCGCGAGATTCCTCCTGCGAAAGGCCATAGACGACTTTGTCAAGCAAAACGGCATCGAACCGTCTCAAACTCAGCCGATGGTCGGCTGAGACAATATATCAAAGCCGGCCGTATGGAGCGGCCGGTGAAAACAACCAGGCCGAACGGCCTGAAACGATAAGATTAAACAGCGATTAAGGGGCTTTTACAGCGATGACAAAAACGGCACAAGGCACAAAAAAAGCGAAGTTCCTACCGGGCGGTATAACGGCTGCCACGATTTTGGTTTTCTTCTTTTCTTTTTTTTCTCCTCCGGAGCCGGCAGGCCCGCAAGGGCATCCGGGCCTGCGGTTTTTTAGTAAAAATCACCCACCACGAAATACACAACCGCTGTCGCAATTGAGCGCCCGGGTCCCGGTGAAAAGGACGGGGCCCGGGCCGAGAACTCCTCCGGTCCAAAGACCGGCTCAAATTCGTCCGTATCCCGAACGAGTCGGGACGCAGTCGGGGGGAACAGGGAGGTTATTCTAAACCGCCGACTGCATTTTTTAATAGTTGTTAGTGAATGGTGAATCGGAACCACGGATTTCGCGGATTACGCGGAAGGAAAGAAGCTGATGGACAAAATCATAATACTAATTATGTTTTTTGGAATGGGCGCAGCTTGTTTCTTGCTCGGTCGAGCATGGGACTGTTGCAGTAGGATGGAGCATACGCTTCAGAAGATAGCAAGTGAATGCCAGCAGATGTTGGCCAAAGCTAAAGCGTTGACAGAGAAAATAAAAGGTAGCTGATGGCGAAAAAGAGGACAGATAACCCCGGCAAGCCGGGACTTCGCAAGGCTCAGCAGAAAAAAGAGAAACCCGGGCCGATTGAAGGGCTTGTCGCCGAGGCGGTTGCCGATGCGATGGACGAGAAATTTAGCGGGCTTTCATCCACCCTTGTCTTTGATATGGCGAAGAATGCGGACAAGACGATCTGCGCGGCCGCACAACTCGCCAGGGGCGCAAAAAACTATGTTCAAGGTAGTCACAACCCCAATGCGGGCAAATGGGTCTTTGTCTCGAAGTCGAAGCTGAACGAACTAAAGAAGGCACTGCGAAAGGCGGGGGTGAATATATGAAACCACGGATTGCGCGGATTTCGCAGATTGAAAAGTTAATATCTGTTCCACGAGGCGAGGCAAGGGCCTTTTTGCCGGCGTGGAAATAATCACGGCCAGGCCCGGTGCGGCAGGGCGTGGCGCAGCGGGGCTGGGCTTTGCTAAGCTCGGCAAGGCAAGGATATTTGGAATGATATTAAAAAGGCAGTGTTGGGCCAGGCAAGGCATGGTTAGGCACGGCGACGGCAAGGCAAGGCAAGGATTTTTGGAATGATATTAAAAACGCCGCACTGCTTTGCGAGGCAGGGCGAGGCGGTGCGAGGCATGGCCCGGTAGGGCTTGGCAAGGATATTTGGAATTATATTAAAAACGCTACAATCCGCTGCGCGGCGCTGCGTGGAACTGCATAGTATGGCGATCCGCTGCCTGGCGAGGCAAGGCAAGGTATTTTTTATGGAAGTTTTATTAACCATTAACGAAAGGAACAGGAATGAAGACAGTAAATGTGACAATTGAAGGAGTGACACCGCTTCTGATGAATCGGTTCACCAGCGAAAGTGAAATAAAGATCAGCTCGGGAGTGTCGGCGGTCAGCCAGGGCGATAAAGGTACGCCCAGGGACCAGGCTGCGAAAACCGCTTACAAGGATGAGCAGGGCAATTTGTACGTGCCCGGGCCGAACCTGTTTCGGTCGATGATCGATGCGGGAAAATTCCACAAGAACGGCAAGAGCAAAGTTACAACAAAAAAGAGTTCCCTGGTAACGGCGGGATTGAGTTTGAGCAACAAAGACATCGCTCTTCCTTTGAACACGAAGAAATTCGAGGTTGACAGTCGGTCGGTGGTAATACCGGCGACTGGCGGAAGGATTATGAAGCATCGTGCGAGGCTGGACGAATGGAAACTATCGTTCACGCTTGAAATCGACACAGCCATCTTCACGGTCGAATTTGTGAGGATGCTTGTGGACGATGCGGGCAAAAAGATCGGACTGGGCGATTTTAGACCGGACCGGAAAGGCCCGTTCGGAAAATTTGTCGTTACGAAATGGAAGGTGGCTGCGTGATGGAACGGCTTGGCGTATGTGCAACTCATTACATGGAACGGCGGGCAAAGCGGCTCGAGCGCGGGGTCCAGGTGGTTGGTGGACTGCCCGAGGCGACGCCCGGGCCGCTGCAGGGTGCGTGCCAGGCGGCGGAACTAAAAGGCGGAACGCTGAGATTAAAAGTAAGGCCGGGCGCCGAGAGGTGGTTGGCTGAAATCGAGAAAAGAGAGATGGCCGCCAAGTTGGGCGTTAAAAACATAAAACTATGCGTGTGAAATGAAGCCACAGATTACACGGATTTCACAGGAATAAATAATAAAAAGCAGTGTTAATCAGTGAAATCAGTGGCAAAAAGATATTCGCGGAGCGAGCAGGGTGGTGCAGGGATGCTGAGATGAACGAAAAAGATGAGACGATTGACGTGAGTGACGATCATATTTTGTTGCAGCAGGTCATCGAGGACCACGGCATACCAGCCAAGCAGTTGGCCATACTGACCGGCAGGGCGGCATCGACCGTTTACAAATATCTGGCCGGCGGTCTGTCGATACCTTCGGTCGTTTGGCGGCAGCTATATCAAAAAACACAGGACCCCCGCATAGCCCAGTTGATAACCGGTGATGTGATGGTGGCGATCGTGCCGCTGGCGGCAGGGACGATGAAGGTGGATGCGGCGACGTTAGGCAAGCTCATCGAGGCCCGCAAAAAGCAGATCGAATGCGAAGGTTACGTGCTAAGAATTTTAGAAGATGGCAAGATCGATGAGTCCGACCGGGCCGTTGTTCAAAAATACAAAAAGGGGTTCCTGGAGATGGTAATATCACAATCGCAGATATTTCAGGCGATCACCGGCCAGTACGATTCAATTACATCGGGGAGGCCGGCATGAAGTCGATGTCCAAAAGAACCGAACGCGAGCGGAACAGACACAGGTCGGATGGAACGGTTAAGGATGTTGTGTGCCCGGAATGCTTCAGGCCCTGTGAGTGGCCGAAGGTCCAGCCGTCCGTGACCGACAGATACGGCAGGACCACGCGAATCTATTACGCCTGGTGTTTCCGTTGCTGTGAGGGATTTATTGTTGATCAGTTCGAACGCGACGATCGCTGGGCGATACGTGCGTACCGCAAGTATCGCCTGCAAAACAAAGTACCTGTCCTGACCGGCGACTGGGTTGTGTTAAACGACCTGCCGGAACCGGCGCCGGTGGTCTTAGGCCCGGGCGGCGACTTCGACAGGCACATCGAGCTAAGGAATACGAAAAGCCCGGGCGGCCCGCTCGGTAAGGCTTTAGCATTTCTAAAAAAAACCATCGGTCCAAAGGAGGCGGCTGGATGATTACGGCGGCCGAAAAAAAAAGGATAGACTTTCACCTGCACGTGCCGGCGAGCGAGGTGCGCTGGGGTGCAAGGGCGCACCTGGCGGCGATATCCATGGGCCAGAGACATCTGCTTTGTCGGCACTTTAGGTGCGATGATGTTTACAAACTTGAAGGGCTGTACCACCGAGCGGTCAAGATTGCGAGGAAGGGCAGGCGCTGCGCATGACCAAGTACCTGGACATCGAGCAGGTGGTAAAGATTTTAGGCTACAGCAGGCGCCACGCACAACGTATGTGTGAAACCGGCGAACTTGCATGGGCCGTCAAGAAAAACGGCTGCTGGCAGGTCCCGGTAACCGCCGACCCGAGACTTGGCGGTATAACGACACCGGAGCAATTAAGTAAACTTAGCGACATCGAGCAGGTCCCTGCTAAGAAACAGGATCAGGCGTTAAAGCGGCTCGGACTCATAAACCAGTTCAGTACCTATGCCGCCGGAATCATCCGTGGGGGTGGAACCCAACGGCAGGCGTTCGGCGAGTTTGCAGCCGCAAACAGTGTCGCCGTCCGAAGCCTTCACAGATGGATCGCAAGATACAAACGAGAAGGCCTGATCGGACTTGTCGATTCGAGGGGCGGTCGCGTGGGGCAAACAATCAGTATCGAGGCCTTTGACTTTTTCAAGGAAAACTGGCTGGACCAACGGCAGCCGACAATCAAGATGATATGGGAGCTGCTCAGTTTTATCAACCGCAAGGAATCGCGCGGCTGGCGGGTACCGAGTTACGGGCGGATGGTCCGCTTGGTGGAAAGCGAGATACCTCTGGCCGCGCAGGTCCTGCACAGGGAAGGTCAGGCAGCGTACGAAGCTAAGTGTGCACCGTACATCCTGACCGATCCGGACAGTATCAGACCCGGCGAGGTGTGGGTGGGAGACCACCATCAACTGAACTGCTGGGTAAGGTACCGGGGCTGCTGGGTCCGCCCGTGGCTGACCGCCTGGCAGGATATGCGCAGCCGGGCAATCGTCGGCTGGTATTTTTCGGCTGGGCCGAACCAGACCACGATCATGCTTGCGATGCGGCGGGCGATAGAAAAATACGGGCCGTCCGACTCGGTCAAGATCGACAACGGCAAGGACTACGATGCCGAAATGTGGACGGGCACCACGAAGCAAAAGAGGGTCCTTGACCGGGGCTACATCGACGAAAACAACATGGCGGGAATTTACGCGATGATGGGGATCGGCGTATCGTTTGCAATCAAGTACCATCCGCAGGCCAAGCCAATCGAGGCATGGTTCAATACATTAGATATGCAGTTCTGCAAGCAGATAGCCACCTATTGCGGGAAAGACAGCGGGCGAAAGCCCGAGTACCTAAACAATCTCTTAAAAAGCGGAAAGGCAATCGCCGCCGCCTACGACCTCGCCGGCTTCTCGCGGCTCGCCGGCGACTACATCGAGGCCTTCAATGACCGTGCCCACACCGGTCGCGGCATGGAGGGCAAAAGCCCCGCCCAGGTCATGGCGACTCGCCAGAGCCGACGGGTGATCGCCGCCGGCGTGCTGGACCTGCTGCTGCGGGTCTGGAGCGGCGAACTGACGGTCGGCAAAAACGGCGTCAAGTTCAAAGGGCTGTGGTTCGGCCAGTACGATCCGGCCCTATTAATGCACCAGGGCCGCAAGGTCCGCGTTGCATACGACCCGGACGATCTCGAAAAGGTGTATGTTTACGATGCCGCGACCTACAAGCTTATAACCGTCGCCGAACAGGCACAACTGATTAGATACGGCACGGGTGTGAATGAGACGGCACTTAGAGAGGCGATGGCTAAAAAGCAGCGGAGCCGCCGGATAATCAAGCAGGCGGCGGGCGCTGTCCGCACATCGCACACCGACCTTGCCTCGCTGGCCGTCGCGGCCATGCACGAGACCGCACAAGGCCCCACAGGCGGCGACAGGGGGGGGCAGACGCTTCGACCGGTCCCAACACCCCTGGACGGCCAGGTGGCCGCACACAGGCGATTAGACAGGCGAAGAAAAGTTAAAAAGGCCGCAGGCGCCGAGAGTATCGACTCCGTGGTGGACCTGGAGCTTGAGAATATCGAGGTAAGGCGTGAAGAAAAGGACGTGATCGATTTAGGTTTATTCGATGAATGACAATGACATTCAGAAGGGCTTCGAACGGGAGGCCCGGTTAGTGGTGGTAAGGATGCCAGAAAAGGTCACGAAGCAAGATGCCGAGGAAATAGCGGACGCCCTGGCCGACTTTCTCGATCGCTACGAACTGACGCAGGGACAGGTTGCCAAGGCGGTCGGTGTGAGCAGCGCCTCGATAAGTCAGTTCCTTGGTAAAAAGTACAAGGCCAGCACCAAGAATCTGACGAAGAAACTGATCGACTACATGGACGGCTATTCCCGACGCCGCCGCATGGCAAAGTGTGATGGTTACATACGAACAAATGTAGCCAGGTTCATCGAGGTGATTATCAAAAACACCCACGCGCAATCGACGGCAGAGGAGGGCAAGATCGGGATCATCGTCGGGGATGCCGGCCACGGCAAAAGCGTCTGCCTTCGCCAGTATGCCGCCGTGCACGCCAATGTTATATTTGCCGAACTCGATGACACGATGACCTCAACAAACATGTTCGCCGAGATATGCAAGGCGGCGGGAGTCGACAACTCCGGGGCGCTCGGCAGGCTGACAAACGAGTTGATAAGCTGCCTTGGACAAAAGGACAGGACAGTGATACTCGACGAGGCCTCCGCTCTCACCGTTAAAAAGCTGAGCCAATTGCGCCAGATAATCACCGTTCGCTGCAAGTGCCCGCTGATACTAAGCGCCAACAACCACTTATTGGGCACGATGTATCCGTCGACTACCAGGCGCGGCAATGAGTCGCTGGATCAGTTCAGGTCGAGGGTCACGTTTGTTTTGAACCTCGATGAGATGACGGTAAACAGGAAGGACGGGCTCTATACCCGAGACGATGTCCGCAAGCTCTATGAGCGTGGCGGGATAAAGCTCACCGCCGATGCGGTGGCGACACTTCGCAAGATTGCCCGGACTCCGCAATCGGGTCGCCTGCGGACCTGCAGCCACGCCATAACAGCGCTAAGGCTTTCGGCGAAGGTCAAGCCCGGCACCAGGATCGACACGAAATTAATACTGAATGCAATCCGGCAATTAGGACTGCCGGTCATGGAATATCTGCCGACAAACATCGGCGAAGGCGAAGAAAAACAAGAACAGGCCGCAAAAACGGCATAGTTTAACGGGACTGTAAATGCTTAATACAGGCCAGATAAAACTGGCTTCAGCCAGGAAAGCTAAAACGAAACAAGGTATTGTAAGTTATGGTGAACAGATCGCAAACAGGGCCTAATCCAAAGCAGATACGTCTGCTTCAAACGGCGGTTAGGGCGGCCGGCCTTCGAGGTCCCGGGTTCGATGGCCGGTACCGGCTGCTGCTCGGCCAATACCTGACGCCGGCCGGCAAAAAGGTGACCAGTTGCAAGCAGCTCAACAACAGCCAGCTCACCGACATATTGGCGATCTGCGAATCGTTGGGCTGGCGGTATCCGGGAAGGCCGGCAAATTATTTTCGCCGAAAACTGGCCGAAACCGTTTACGGCGATGGCTCAGCCAGCTTCGCACAGCAGTGGGCGATCGGCAAATTGGCCGAGGACCTGGGCTGGGGCGATACACAATTGTCAGGTTTTCTGAAAAGCCAGACAAAAGACGAGACAAGCTATGTCGCGGCATTAAGTCCGTCCCAGGCGCACAAAATCATCGAGGCGTTAAAGAGCATGTTCGGCCGAGCGGCCGGTAAAGACTATAAAAATCTCAAGGAGATTCAAACAGACATGGAGGTTACCAGTGGCAAAGAGCAAACGTGTAAAGTCGGCTAAGCCGGCCATTATCCCAATCGAGAACTGGGAACAAGCGGACGCCATACTCCGCGAGGTGGGGGACAATCAACTTGCAATCCGGCAAGTCGAGGCGGATGCGAAGTCGTCTATCGATGAAATAAAAGCGGAACTTGCTCAAGATGTGAAGCCTCGCAAAGAATTGATCGACCAGGACACGCGCAGCCTCGAGGCATTCGCTGTGGGTCATAAGAGCGAATTCGGCAAAACCAGGAGCCGGCAAATGAACTTCGGCACATTGGGCTGGCGAAAGACCACGTCCATCAGCATCACAAAAAAGACCACCGTAGATCTGATCCGACAGGTCCTGTCGAAGGCGAAGGCTGCGGTGTGTATAAACGTAAAAGAGACCGTCAGTAAAGATGGCCTGGCCAAGCTGACCGAAGACCAACTCGCAGAGTTGCACGCCAGCCGCAAGGTCAAAAACGATTTCTTCGTGGAACCTGATTTACCGGAGGCCGTGGATTATTAGCGAAGCCAAGAAAAAACTTGTCGGCAGGTGTGGTATTTGCGATGTGAATTTTTATTCGCGGGAAGCCGAAGACGAACACTTAATATCGAAACAGCATCAAAATCGTGTTGGCGATTCGGCTATCATGAAAAAAGCTCGGCGGGCAAACAGGATGTCGCTATTGTTGGGATTATAATGGACCAGACGAATATCACAACGGATGAAGCGGCGGCGTGCCTGAGGCTGCTGCGACGCGCAGGCCGGCCGATGACGGCGGCCGAGCTCGCAGCGACGCTGTATTTTTCAGGCAAGCGCGAAACGCAGCGTCGCCATGTGCGGTTAATCGTAGATCATTTGCGAAACACGGGCGCTTGGATCGTGGCAAACCTGCAGGATGGTTATTTTCTAACCAACGATGCGGTTCGGTGGGCCAAATACAACGACGAGAGGCAAATAGGTATAAAACAGACGTTCGGCGTAACGCACAAAAGAAAAAAGGCGGCGCTGGCCGATCGGCGAGGTCAGGGCTTTTTGTTTAATCCGAGTCCGAGGGTGTGCGTATGGTAGAGACACTGGTCGAACTTAAGCGAGTCAAGAGCATGTTTTACTGGAAGATGAAAAAATGTCCAGCTTGCGGCAAGACTCATCACTTTGCGGCGGGGCCATGTACGGAGGATCCAAAATCCTTCTTAGGCTTGCGGCAGATACCTTGCGGCCCTGGCGCGGTAACGCTAATAGAAACCCGGGCAGTGGAGGCCGCGTTCAGCAATGGCTGACGAGAACGAAAGAATTATGATCGAGATGACAACAGCCGGCAGGCTAAGGCTGGACGGCCAGACACAAGACCTGATGCAAGCTAACGGGTATCGGGCGTACGATTATGATGCGCTCGATCTGGGCTTCCATTTACCCACCCAATGGCCGCTTGACCCGCAATCCGAGGTTACTGTGGCGCAACTGGTAGTACTTTCCATAAAACTTAATTTACAATTTATCTTTGCCGATCCGATGGTACAGGCTGGGCATAAAGAATCGAAAGGGAACTAAATGGCTTTTCAATCGCAGATGACGGGCGGCTATCCCGCCGAGGCGGACATCGATACCGAACTGGCCGCGTTGGCTATTGAGCTGGCGACAGAGAACAACCCCAACTACATCGCCGAGCACAAGCAGCAGAACTGGGGCATTGTCAAGGCCCTGCGCGCGTTCATCTCGCTTAGCGTCTATCCGGCGTCCGCCACCACATTCGACGTAAGGGGCGGTGACTATCTCTACAAAGGGACGGTCAAGACTTATACGCCGGGTGCCGCCGTTGACCCGACCGACAACGATACGACTTACGTGTGGTTGCGTCCCGACAATACGATAGGTTCGGGAATAGACGCCGACGGCTGGCCGGTGATAGAACATATAAAGCTTGCCGAGATTGACGTTGATGCGGATGGCGTGATAACCGCCGTCCGTGACAAGCGGGGTCGGGCCTTTCTGCAGCGGCCGGATGCGCCTGCAGAGATTGCGGCCGAAACTGTTTGTAAAGATAACCAGGTAATCTGCAAAAATAACGAAATTGTTTTGAAGGGAGTATGATATGGATCTTGACAAAGAGTGTATTTCTCGCTTGGCGACGGTTGACAGTATCGACCTGAACTCGGTCGCATCGACCAACCTGTTTACGGTACCGGCCAACAAAAAGTTGCTCCGTTCCCACGATGTTATCCGCGATCTCTCCGCAGACGCGGCAAGTGCGGTGGCCCAGTCCGGTCAATCCGGCGACAAGGACGACTTCTACGGGCCTCAAACCCTGTCGAACCTTTCGGCGGCGGGCAAAACGACCGAATTAAGGCCCGTGCTAAACCGGCTGACCGGCTCGGACACGTGGGACCCGGGCTCTATTGCCGATGGCGGCGAGGAGGCAAAAGAGGTGACCGTAACGGGCGCAGTACTCGGCGATTTTATCAGGGCCTCTTTCAGCCTGGACGTGGCGGACCTGGTGCTCGATGCAAAGGTAACGGCGGCCGATACGGTAACGTGCGTGCTTGCCAACAACACGGGCGGTGCGATCGATCTTGGCTCGGGCACGATCAAGGTTGAGGTATTTAATATCGACAGGCCCCTGGCTTTGGTCGAATACGCGGCAGAGACGGTAATCGTTTTCGATGTGACGGAAGCCGCCGGCAGCGCGTCTACGTGCTCGGTAGACCTGATGGGCCGACTGGTTAATGCTTAATTGCTTACGATAGAGGTTGAGATAAAAAATGCTATACGAGCCTTTCAAGTTTTGTTGGGTAACGGATACACATAATTGCGACAAGGATGTTCTTGCATCGCGTTATTATAGACAAATTTTATCGATATATTCTGACCCCGAATATGGGGGTGTGCCGCCCGTAGGCAGTCCAAGTAAATTAAAAGATGCCTTGGAACAGGCGCAAACAGACGGTTGTGATTTGTTTATGCACACAGGAGATGTAAATGAATCGTGGTATGGAGGCCATGATGCAGTATTGGGCTATTTGAATGATACGTTGGATTTCATAGATGCATACGGAATCGAGCGTCATGTGGTATTGGGAAACCACGATTATCCAAACGTTACTCGTGCAGACTGGCTAACTGCGGTTGGAAAGGCAGCCGCACATTATTCTTTTTCTCACTGGCGGTATCATTTTATCATTGTGGATTTTAATTATGACGTGAACGGCGACCCTTATGACACTACATATACCGGGACTGAAAAATGGTACCTCCCTACTGCGATGAGGAACTGGTTGATAGCCGATTTAGATGCCAACAAAGACAAAATCACTTTCATTTTCACACACCAGAAGGCTTCAACTCACGGCGAAAAAATGGGGGCCGCCGAATTATGTTTAGAAGAGGCTGACGGCGATGCTTTCAGGGATATTTGTGAGCATCACGGACGGGGCGGAGCCGTTTTCCAGGGTCATGCTCATGCAAGCGATTATAGCCTTATAAATGGGGTTCGTTACTATACGTTGATGGGCGCGGTGGATGACGATGGAGATGATGAAGCACCGGCGGGGATTTACACTGAAGGTTCTGATGAAAATGCCTTTGCAATTGTTTCGATAGATTCAAGTGGAATTTTAACTATAACGCCGTATGCAAATGCGGATGACCAAAGCAAATGGACAACCTTATCTTTCCAGCTGGGAGGTTCTATGCCTGGACAATTAAAAGTAACAATAGATTATACCAAAGTAGCCGGTGCTTTATCAGATTTCCCGGTCGTGATAACGGAGAACAATATCCCGGACAATTTTTGGAACTACGTGAAATCTGACGGTTCTGATATTTGGGTCCAGGGTATAGTCAGCGATGAAATGACCGTGTGGGATAGTGAATTACAGTATTTCGATAAATCCAATAAGAAGATGGAGCTGTGGGTCAAAGTACCTTCTTTGTCGGCTACGGCGGATACGATTTTCTATGTCAATTATGGAGATACTACTCTTGATGTTGCTGCTAAGACAGATGTGTGGGACTCTGATTTCATGGCGGTTCATCACATGAATGGAGACCCTGATGATGGGGCACCTCAGTTCGTAGACAGTACTGCGAGCGATATGGATGGAACGGCAGGTACTGGGCTTCATACATCAAATGTCAAGGATGGGCCATTTGGCAAAGCAATTGACTTTGATTGGGAAAGCTATAATAAAATCACTCTACCTGCTGGCTCAGAGTGGGATTTAGGAACTGGAGCTTTTACCATTGAATGTCTTTTTAAACCAGAGGGATTTAATGGAACTGCCCATTACCAACAATTGATTAGCATTGTGGAAAGTGGGTCGGGTCTAGGACAGTTGACGATGACTTTCAGCCCAAGCAATAAATTCTCCCTCAAAGTACAGGATTATGTGGATTCTGCCGTATTAAGTCCTGTACTGAACACAAGCACATGGTATTATGCGGTGGGTGTTAGGGCAGCGAACGGAGATATAACATTATATATCAATACGGTAGATGTTACTTCAGGGTCTCCGAATGAACCACATGACATCGGGGTAGATTCCGGTGCAAGATGTGCAATTGGACAGAACTGCGATGTTGACAATTACTGGGCTAATGCTTATATCGCAGAGGTGAGAGTCTCTAAACTTGCACGGTCAACAGATTGGCTCGAAACAACCCATGAAAACCTTTTGAACAATTCGGATTTCTATGCTGCCGAAGAATGGCAAATTCCGTATAGTGATTATATGATAAAGACTGCCGACGTTGAAACATCAATAGCCAACGTTCTCGACGACGAAATACCTTCCAGCCCAACATCTGATTCAATAAATGACCATCTGGCGGCCATCAAAGTCAAGACGGATGGTTTGAATTTCAGTGGAATCGATATCAAGGCCACGCTCGCCGGCGAGTTGGTCAAGCTGGCCGCCGACGGCCTTGCCGCTGTCTCAAAGACAGGGCCGACCGGCGATCCTTCGGGTTGGACGTTCCAGGACTGGCTGAACTGGCTGTCGCGGCGATTTGCAAACAAGGTCAATCTTACATTGCCGCCGGGCGGCGAAGGCACACTCAAGGTACGCAACGATGCCGACAACGCCGATCTGAGCAGCCAGGATGTCGATGAGACGGTGACGAACCAGTTGATATTGGGCCCGGTAGAATAGTATGTCAAAATTCCACTTAACTTTCGATGGTGCCGGGTATGTGAGGCTGTCGGCTGATGCGCCGAAATATTCAACCGGCGATTTTTCTATCGAAGTAAAGTACAGGGTCCCGGCCGGCGGCGGTGGCTATCTTTGGAATGGTTTTTACAACGTTGGAGTTTACGCATTCGGTGTAAGAATATCGGTGGATCAGTACGGAAGGCCGACCGCCCTCCTCGCCGCCTGGACGAAAGGTGTAAATATCGTGTGCACAGGGAGTTTTACGACGAGCACGTGGTATCACGCCGTATTGAGTTGTGACCGCAACGGCAGCGCGCAATGGTACATAAACGGCCAAGCCCGCAACTCCGCAGCGATCACACAATTGGTCGGCGACATAGACACCGTGCAAAAGCACATCGGAGTATTGTATAGCTGGCCTTACGGCCCCAACCCCGAGTCGTACAGTGATTATTATACCGGCGACATTTACAACCTGGGCTACTACACCGGCAAGGCACTGACTCAGTCGGAAGTACAGGCGAGATACCAGGCGGTTGATTTTGCCGGCACGGAAGATGGGCTTGCCTGGGCATCAAACATGAACACCGGCTCAGGTTTGACTTGCTACGATATGATGGCCGGCTTCGATGGGATCATCAGCAGTCTCGACCACGTTGGCTGGGAGATCACGGATATAGCATTCACGACTCCGTATGAGATGGTCATGCGGCACGTTCCGGGCCGGGGCAATCTCATATCGATTCTCATGCCGCCGTTCGGCGGCCTGGGCGGACTCGTCGGGGGCTTTAGAATTTATAGAGGCCAGGATGGTAATATTAACTACGATGATATCGTCGCCACGATGGCCGAAGGCGATACGCAGGTCGTAATCTCCGGTCAGGACCTGCCGCCAAATACCAGCTGGCACTACGTCAGGCGCAAGGTGCAATCGTGCTGCGGCCTGGAGTCACCGGATTCGCCGGCGTGTATAGTCGTGATCGGCGCGGACGGCGAAATGATCGGCAATGTGCCGAACACACCACAAAACGTTACAGCCGGGCAATTGGCCGGTGCAAAAATCAATATCAAATGGCGATATACTCCTTTGGCCCAGGAGGCCGCCCCGACCGGCTTCAAGATTTACATGGATTCGGGTTCAGAATTCGACTTCGAGAGCCCCGTTGCCACCGTAGCTTATAATCTGGGCGAACTCGGCGAATTCGACTGGACATCCGGTGCGCTTGCCGACGGCCACACTTATCGTTTTTGCGTTCGAAGTTACCGGGAAGGTGGCGGCGAATCCCGCAACACTGACTACACAAGCACCGTGGCCGATTCGACCGGTCCCGATGCAATCACCGGTATTTGCGCCACCTGGCAGGAGGTGCCCGGGTGAGAAATGCAAGTCAAAAGGCCGAGCGTAGCGACATCGCCGCAAGGCGGGAACGCCTGCAATCGCCGGAAATCATTCAGCAAACCAGCGCCGTTCGCCATCCGCCCGTACAGATCGTATGGGCGACTGTGCTTCGGTCGCTTAGCTACGATGATCCACCGACAACCGGCATCAGCAGTTACATCGTCAGGCCCATCACATCGGGTGTGCAGGCCTGGACAAGTCGAGGCTACTCAATCGGCGATGTCGCCAGCTATGATTCCGGTTCGCCGACTGCACAGGGGCGGAACCGCTCCTACACCTGCATCCAGGCCCCCGGTAGCAGCCCGCCGACGGATGGCGAAGATAACGCCTGGTGGACCCTTGGCGGCCTGGATGAGATCGAGATTGACCTGGCTTTAGGTCACGCCGCCTATTCGTCGAGTTACCAGCGGGACCTTAGAAACTGGCTGTCGTGGCTGGTCGAAAAGGCGGTACAGCCGATCATTAAACGGGCAGAACCCGCCGGCGATAAATGGTTCTTTGCTTTGAATTTGTTTTTTGCAGGCACCGAGTCGGCTTCAAGCTTGCGTTGGCACGAAACAGACAAGCGAGTAATGGCGGTTTGGCGATGAGCTTTCACTGGCAAAAGGCATCCTGGTCCCTCAGTCGCGGCGTTGAAATATCACACCTGCATGCAGAGGACCTTCGGCGCTGGCTGTTTTTGATGCTGAAATCGGCGGCCAGTGCCGACAAAATCGACAATTACATCGGTGATGGCGATTGGACCGATGTGATGCACGCCGAGGATGCCCCGGACCCCCGCGAACCCGATGAGCCATCCGTCCCTTATTGGTGGCCGGGTAACAGCGGCGGCGTATATCTGCACGGTGAGCCGGTTGTTTGGTATGAAGAATCCTATTCCGGCTCGATAATCGAGGTCAACCCGGATGAGAATTATGTCATCGTTTCAGGTGATATGATCTCGGCATCTGAAGGCGGCCACTTCCGGACGGGCGATCCGCTCCTAATTTCCGGCAACGCCGACAATAACGGCTTCTACCGGGCATCGGGAGTGAGTCTGGACGATTCAAATACGAAGGTCTATCTGACAACCAGCCCCGCTAAACTTCGAACCACAGCGGCTGGTGGCTCAATCGCCTGTGATTTCGGCGGCGATTTTTATTGCAGCTACGGCTTCTGGAGCTGGACCGATACCTGCCACAACGCGACAAAGACAAAGAACCGCCCGCCGGCGGGCGGCATCTACTCTCAGGATTCAGCAAGCAGTACATCCCTCAGCTACAAGGGTTACGGCACCTGCTGGCACCGAACGGTCAATCCGTATCTGTATCACCCTTACGACAAGAATTCTCATCGGCGAATCGTCCGCACGCATTACGACAGCGAGACGGATGACCATTATATTTACGACAATCCCGCCTGCGACTGGCTGCCGATCCAGGTTGACCCGAAAGAGCAGGCCGAGCCCGTTCTGTATCGGGACACGAGCCGGCGCCGTTGGATTTATAAAGGCAAGGTTGCTTTCGACAAGGCCCAGCTTACGGATATTGCTTCGATGGGGCCGATCCGTGCGCTCTACGACGAGCAATATCCGAACACCAACCAATACCGATGTGATACCCCGTATCAGGAATACCCGGACTCCAGGGAGGCGTTTGATGACCGGGTCAATCCGAAACTGACCAGCGGCGCTTTGCAAAGTATGGTCGAGTATTATGCAAGCGCTCTCGAATGGTACGCACCGGTTGATGCAACATACAGGGCAAACTGGCTCGCCAGAAACGCTGCTGCGGGCGACCCGTTATCAGGTGGAGATTACCCCTGTTATAATAAGACCTATGGAGAATCCGGCACTTATAATCCTGCAAAAAATCCCGCCCAGCCATCCTACGCATCTTTGAGTCATGTACATTTCGGTTGTAACGGCTCGGCCCTGGAAAAGCTCTTAAAAGAGTTAGGCCGGTACGACTGGTATTTCGATACGGCGACTCCCTACACGCCGGGATGGGCTTTGACGGCCCGGTGGGACATGATACATACCGGCTCACCACCTCCAGGATTGGATTACGCTAACAAAGCATATCCGAAACCAACCGGAACCTGGCGCAGGACCTGGAAATATTCATTGGGCAAAAAACACACGGTCAGGATGAGAGCACAAGAAAAAGGTGACCCATCTGATGCGGACTGGCCGGCCATGAAAGTGTGTGGCAGTTGTAATGATACCGAAACATGGGATGCGACATTTTCCTCTCCCTGGACAGGCGTACATAAAGGTCATTGGGTGCCCTATTGGGATGAGGGGGTGTGGTTCCAGGACTGGCACGAGGATACCGAAGTGGACCACACACCCGATGATTCGGACTATTCTAATTTCGATTATGAGATTTCGGTCGACGAAACCGGTTACACCTTCACTGTTTCGGGCGATAGAGTATCGAAATTCTCACCCGGCTCGACAATTTGGTTCGAAGAAGCATCGACCGGGATGGGGGTGGTCTATTCGAAGTATGAGGATGGCGAAACGACTGTCCAGGTCGATACCCAGCTTACGACCGGTGATGATGGTAAAACGGTTTACGGTGATACGCGGCTTGCCGAGCGCCATGACCCTGTGCAGATAGCCGAGGGTACTTCTGAGTTTGAAGCCATGCACGAGATACTACAGGATTGTTATGAGATTTTATCAAGATTGACATCAAAGCGTTCTTCTGTACAACTTGAAGTAAGACATAAAAGTTTCGTTGGGACAGCAGAAAACTCTTACTCCAGTGAGCAAGGTTGTGCCGTACAGAGCGTCAAGAACATGGAAGATGAAACTGACCCCGATGACCCTGTCAATCCTTGGACAAGTGGTTCCAGTGGTGTTGGGATTGGGAAAAAGTTGATAGTAAGAGTAGTACCAGCAGGTTATACAGCGGGGTCGCAAACAAAATGGTTGGGAGCATACAAACTCACTAGAGAAGATGAAGACATTTTTGCCAGATTAAACCTAAAACTGAAATGTCGCAATGATGTGGGCTCTCCTCCTTGGAACCCACGTTATACTGTTACTTTTAATTCACCGGGAGGTGGAAGCATAACAGTTCCGGCGGATGGGATAGATTATTACTATTGGTTTGCTCTAAATTCTTCTGCCCTCAATGCGGATTGGTACATCCTCCGTTCAACGACGCCCTACAGGACAAATGTACCGTGTGGTGCAGAGCAGGGATATTATAGTGCCGCTAATTTGACGGGGGTATGGCTTCATCTTGATTCCGAGGCTGTTTATGAATTTGACTGGAACAATTTTGACGATGAAATCTGGGACCTCGACATCACGCGGGCGGTAAGAATTGAGCAGGACCCAACCGCCGATAACGACCCACCTGTACCGGAGCCGCCCGAATTCCACGTCGAGCCTGTTTTGACGGATGTCAACTATGACGATGCGATTCTCGACGGTTGGGACCCGGAAAAAATATATGACCCTGGAATAGAGATTGCCGCCGACGTGGAGGAAATCATAGAGGTTTATAGCGGCTATTGTAGCGGTGGTTATTGTACAATTACCTTATCGGAGACACCTTATGGTTCTTTCGGTGATGTTTCGGTTGTCTCTGATTATAATGGTACATTGACTGAAATAGAGAGCGGCTCGCCGGGCGCCGGTGAATTTGTAGTCAACTATTCCACCGGCGAAATCACTCTACATTCTTCTGAACAGGGAGCTTTTGAGACCTGTACATATGATGTTCTTATCAGAAGCTATACCGCCGAGTGGCGTATATTGATGACCGCCGAGTTATGCGAGGACCTCGAAGGCAACACGCCGGTCAAGTACAAGTTCGCCGGCTCCGGCGGAGCCGCCGGCTACACGTCCGCCTGGCAGGAATCACGCACATACAATTTTAAGCTCGGCGACGGCACAATGGCCACCCTGCAGGCGGCGATTGAGGCGGGGCTCGAAACATCGTGGAAGTTCACCTGCCGCGCAAAAGATAACGCCTCGGCCTCCGGCGCCGGCCAGACCGACAATATTGGCTCACAATCGGCAAAGCACTCGATAGATACAGACGCAATCCCTCCATAAGGATATATTAAAGGGCTTTTGAAATTGATGTAAAAGATGTGTTATCTGTGGATTCCCAGAAGTTCTTGCTTTGGCAGGAATTTTTTAAGATTCTTTGAGAATTGAGTAGTTGTTGTTTTCCGCAAACAAGGTTCACGCCTTGGGCGGAGTTTTTGTGCGCTCGGGTCATGTGCCATCTTCTGATTCTGTGTGCCATTTCAAGCGCTTTACTACATCAGTGCATCGGGCATTTTCATTCAGTACGACCCAGCCGGCGACCGGACGCAGGAATTAGTCCGCATTGACCGGGCGATGGTGGCATTTCCGATGTTCGACGTCAGTGGTGAGATTTCGCCGTTCGATCCCGAACCGAACAATCCCGACAATGCCTTAATCCCGGGTTTGGTGGTCCG
>JAUWKC010000136.1 GCA_030607345.1 Planctomycetota bacterium
ACCGAGGTCACGGAAAGAAAGAGCTGAAAAGAAGTAAGAACTTGCAACGAAAGCAGATGAGCCAAATTCGTTTATAACCCGGTCATATAATGCTATAGCTTTGAGATTATCGACTTGGGCTTCTGTACTTAAGCCTTGCCTTCGAGCGTCATTAGCCCGCCTGCGATATTCGTGGCCTGTCCGCAGTATGGCCGCGGCAAGACCTGGATCTTCACCAAAATCCGCGATTAAACTGTCAATAAGCACATGAAAACCTATGTAATCACCGGAGCTTTCACTTGGCAGCGGCACGACTACGTGCGGGACCACCGCATAGCCATTCACAGTCCAATTAGCAGCTGCTATGCCGTAATGTTGTATTGCTTTCTCATATTCGCCCAGATGCCGGTAACAATCACCGATGAAATAATAAAGGTCGGGGTCACCATAGGGGTCGTCATAAAAAAAGTCTGGAAACTTTGTCTTTACCTTTTCCCACACTTTGACAGCGTTGAGAAAATCCTCTCTAAGAGAGTAGTCGGCAACAATCCTGATATAATATGCTTTTTCAATGGAATATACGGCGCTGGATAAATCAGGATGCTCATTAAAATCGGCAATGAACTTATCAATCGCTTCCAAACCAGCAGCGGTATCGCTTCCATCTTTGATGAGTAAGAGTTGTGTATCCAGGTCTGCCTTCTGAGCCTCAGAACTGTTAGGGTCCCGCTTGATTAGTTGCTCATAGAAACTCTTTGCTTCTTCATATCTTTCTTCGTTTTCGTAACTATTTGCAATTTCAGCAAGCGCATCTGGCAAATCCGGATTCCCCGAGAACTTCGTGACCAGCTTATCAATTGCTGCCTGAGCGTTCGGGTCATCTCCAAGCTCAATATACAACTTGACAATGGACCGTTGTGTGCCCACAGCATGCTCGCTCTTAGGCCAGCTATCAACTATGTATTTGTAAAGCTGAAGTGCCTTTTCATATTTCTTCACCTCTCGATAATCATCTGCTACATTGTCAACTACCTCCGCTATGTCATCGCGATCTGCGAATTCCGCAATCAGCTTCTCAACAGCAGCTTCCGCATTCGGGTCATCCCCAAGCTCAATATACAACTGGGCAACGGCCTCCTGCGAGCCCATAGCCTGCTCACTCTCAGGCCAGCTATCGACTACGTATTTGTAAAGTTGAAGTGCCTTTTCGTATTTCCTCACCTCTCGATATTCATCTGCTACACCGTCAACTACGTCCGCCATGTCCCCATTGCTGGAAAAACTACCGAACAACTTCTTGAGTGCTGCCTGGGCCGCCTCCTCTCTACCAAGCTTGATATTAACCCTTGCGATACATCCCTGCGACCCCATAGCCTGCTCACTGTCACTCCAGGCGTCAACTATATAACTATAAATCTCCAGTGCCTTATCATATTTCTCCACGTGACGATAAGCATCCGCTACGTCGTCAACCGCCTCCGCTATCTCCTTATGGTCACCATACTCTGAGAGCAGTTCCTGATAAGCAGCTTCCGCTTCCGCCGTCCCGCCCCTCTCGATATACAGACACACAAGCTTCTGCTGAGCTTTCAATCCATCCTCCTTTCCCGCATAAGCCTCTGCAATGCCTTTATAGATTGCCTCAGCATCCTTGTACTTCCCGTCCTCCTCATACTTATCTGCCTGCTTGAACTGTGCCGATACATCGCTGCTTTGTCCTCGAGCTATGCCTGAGGGCACAGCTAACAAAACAGCGCACATTAAGAAAAGAATTTTTCCGCGCATGGTATTAGCCTCCTTTCTCAATTGAGATAGACAAACAGCGACAGGAACAAGCAATCAAGCAAATTCCACTGCCGCGCCGCACAACCTTTATTTCAGGGTACAAAAAGATCATTTCCTGGCTTCTTTAATAGCAAGCTCGCCGCTTATAATCTACAGGCCCCGGCTTAACTGTCAAGTAAAAAACTGGAAAAAAGTAAGATTTTTCCGAAAAATATCTCCCAGCCAAAGGAATGATTCCCGCTGGCCGGTTAGCCGCCCCCAAAACCCGTAATTAGCTGTAATTCAAACAGCTTCCGCACACAACCGAGCCGAATATCGCCAAAATCAACCAAATGCGCAAGCGCCCAACGGCAAAAACCAGAAATTCTAAAAAATTCTTACTCCTTTCCACATAAGCACTTACGCTCTTCGAAACCCCCAAAATACCCGAATTTTCGCACGAAACGCGCAGGTCGGCCTAAATATGAAGGGCGCCCTTTTTTCGCGCCCAAAAAAGGAGTATCGAGACTATGCTCACATTCTCAACTCAAAACACGCCAAAACTGGAACCAGAATCTCCCCTTGGCGTTTTCGCCTGCTCTACTACTTGCTTGCTCTACTGTTCTACTGTTCTCCTGTCTCCTTTGGCCTGCTCTACTATCTACTTTCTACTTACTTCTCCTCTGTTGCAGGCGTATGCGAGCACAAAACAACACCGTTTATGCAAAACAAAGCCAATTTCCGGAGGGCTGTTAATGACTGTAACCTCAGCTATAACAAGCACTTACGAACACAAACCACCCCTTCGCCCACAAAAAAACAAAGCCAATTCAAAACCCGGCCCCGAAAAGCCGGGTTTGTCAACTTTGGAGGATTTCGATACTTTCCGGGCCAAGTTTTTTCAGTTGCGGCAACTGATTCCCGCCGAGTCTCGCTTTGATGCGCACGCCGCCGTCGCTGTAGTTTTCTTTCACGATTGCACCGCAGGCGTTCAGGAAGCTGCGAATTCTGCCGTCAGACTGACTCGTCGTAACCAGCAGCAGAAGCTCATCGCCCCTGTATTTGTCCAGCACCGCCTGGCACAGTCGCTCGATTCCCAGGCCGGTCTTGGCTGATATGCACAAGGCTTCCGGATAGAGGGTCTGGAGAACTTCGACATCGCCGGCTTTTCTTGCAATATCTAACTTATTGAGAGCCAGCAGCGTCGGATGCCTGCCGCAGCCAATCTCGGCTCGCACCTTATTGACCGAATCAATCTGCTTAAACGCTTCCGGATTCGAGACATCGACGACGTGAACGAGCAAATCAGCGTTGACCGCCTCCTCGAGAGTCGCCTTGAACGAAGCGATTAGCTGGTGCGGCAAATCCTTCACAAAGCCGATGGTGTCGCTCAGGAGCACCTGGGCACCGCGGGCCAGCGTCCATCTTCTTGTTCGGGTATCGAGAGTTGCAAAGAGTCTGTCTTCCACAAAGGCGTCGGCGCCGGTCAGGGCGTTTAGTAGGGTGCTCTTGCCGGCGTTTGTGTAACCGACCAGGCAGACTT
Organism: Planctomycetota bacterium; assembly: GCA_030607345.1. The sequence goes on from JAUWKC010000136.1 coordinate 3,287, forward strand.
TGAAGAGTCCTTTTCGCGCATCGACCTGGCGGATTCTGCGCTTGTCTATTTTCGTAAGTTCGCGTTTTAGTTCGGTAATTCGTTTTTTGACGAGGCGTCGGTCGAGCTCCAACTGTTTTTCGCCCGGACCCCTCGTGCCGATGCCGCCGACGGCGCCGGCGGCAGTTGCTCCGCCCGCCCCCGCCAGGGTGTCAAGATGGGACCACATCCTGGTCAATCGGGGATAGGTGTATTGTAGTTGTGCGAGTTCGACCTGGAGCTTTGTCTGTTTGGTCTTTGCCCTTGTGGCGAATATGTCGAGGATTAACTCGCTGCGGTCCAGTACCTTGACTTTGATGATTTCTTCGAGCTCCCTGACCTGACGAGCGGAAAGGTCGTTGTCGAATATAACGACGTTGGCTTTGTGTCGCTTGACTCGCTGGGCAAGCAGGGCGCTCTTGCCGCTTCCGATATAGCTGACCGGGTTTATCGTCTTGATTTTCTGCTGAAAGGTGTCAACGACGATGGCTCCTGCAGTTTTTGCCAGGGCTTTGAGTTCAGCCAGACCGTCGGCCTGCCTGCGAGCGGTCTGGATTGCGGCTACGAGTACAGCCCGTTCTTTTCTGACTTTCAGAGTTTGTCGTAATTTTTCCAACTAAAACGGAGCTCCAAAACTACTTGTATATTTTAGCATTTTCAGGCATATTGCTCAACCGTCGTGTTTTTTGGGAAGTTTACGAGTTTTGGGGGCTTGGCGTGCTTTTATGATTAGGGGCAGGGGGAGTGGAATTTTTGCTGGCGATATGTAAGTACCTTTGTATGCTAATGTTATGACTTGCTGTTTGGTCAGGCTTTTTTTATTCGAAGTCAGAGCGGCCCTGGGAAAATGCTGTAGGTTACGACAGAACAGTCAAATTGCCATAAATCCGGAAATACAAGCCACTAACCCGACAAAAATACGCTCCACAACAAAATGTTGCGGAATTGCCGGCAGAGGCAATGTTTTGCTTGACGCCGATGTGACTGGCCTTATAATCAGGGCGACGTTACGGAGCTTCTTTTTGTGAACTCTTTATTATGGGGTGCGGTTATGGCGCGGATATACGATAGCCAGTGGTCGGGCGGTACGACGGGTTCGCCTTTTGGTTCTCAATTCAAGTTTGAGGTGCGTTGGCTGAAGTGGATAGCACTGGCGGCTGTGATTTTATGGTTTTTTTCGGGGGTATATATAGTCGGTCCCGCCGAGCAGGGCGTTGTGCGTCGGTTCGGCAAGGCAGTGAGGGTGACGGAGCAGGGTCCGCATTATCATTTGCCGGCGCCGATAGAGAAGGTCGACAAGGTTCAGGTCGAGAGGGTAAGGCGGCTGGAGATTGGCTTCAGGACGGTATCGGCCGGACCTCCGGCACGGTACCGGTTTGTTCCGGAAGAATCTTTGATGCTGACCGGCGATGAGCAGATAATTGACGCCCAGATTACCGTTCAATACAAGGTCAGTGACGCCGAGAAGTTTCTGTTTAATGTTCGCGGGCTCGAGAAGCGTTACGGTGCGCTTATGGATGCGGCGGAGGTGTCCCTGCGTCACGTGGTTGGCCAGAGGCCGATTGACGACGTACTGATAACCGAGAAGCTGCAGGTGGAGGTTGATACGCGCGAGCTTCTGCAGCAGATAGTGGACAAGTACGACGCCGGGGTTCGCATCGTTGAAGTCAAGCTGCAAACGGTACGGCCACCGAAAGAGATTGAGCAGGCATTCAGTGACGTGGTCAGCGCGAAAGAGGATAAGGAGCGGTTTATCAGGGAAGCGGAAGGTTATAATGCAGATATACTGCCGAAGGCCCGGGGCGAGGCCCAGCGTATTCTTGAGCAGGCCGAGGCATACAGGCAGGAGCGTATAAAGCGTGCCCAGGGTGAGGCGGCGCGGTTCCTTGCGGTTTTGAAAGAGTACGAAAACGCCAAGGCGGTGACTCGCAAGCGGCTGTACTTAGAGACGATGCAGCGGATACTCCCGGGCATGCGCAAGTTTGTTATTGACCGTGACGTGGGTGGAAACCTATTGCAGTTATTGCCTCTTGAAGAAAAAGGGGGTGACAAATGAAACCGAAGCTAATCATTGCGGGTGTTTTGGTAATTGCGTTTTTGAT
>JAUWKC010000024.1 GCA_030607345.1 Planctomycetota bacterium
ATGCCATGCACGCAGGCGTGCAGGAATGGCCGCTCGACTGGTACGGCCCCTATCTGCCGACAGATACCCCCGCCCCGGTTGGCTATGTAAGTGGTTCTTCGAAAGTCGTGCGGGGCGGCTGTCACAATGTTTACATCCAGACGCTGCGCTCGGCGAATCGCTCTTCCTCCAACAGGACGGATAAGCATTTCCTGCTCGGTTTCCGGGTAGTGCGAGTGCCGAAGGGTCAGACCTTGCCCATGCCCACGCTCCACCAACCGACAAAGCAGTGGGCTAAAAATGTCTCGCAGAAGAAATATAAATGGAAAGCTGACACTGACAAGCCGTATTTCAAGCTGACTTCACTGTATGACGTGAAAAACGAGTATGGTACGCCGGAACTGGCTGCTCAATTCGACATCCCTCTCTATAACCACAACCACTCGCCCGCCATCACATGGGCACAGAACGGCGATGTATTTCTTGCCTGGTTCACAGGTGAAAGTGAAAAGGGTCAGGAACTCACCGTCCCCGCGCTGCGTGGAAGGCGCCAGCCTTCCGGAGAGCTGCTCTGGGATAAAGAGGTTTCGGAGTTCTACAGGGAAGCCGATAGGAACATGCACGGTACGCAGTTGTGGAATAACGCGGTACGGCTCGCCAATGGTTTCAAGGAGCCCTTCACGCTGTATCGAGTTAACGGCATCTGCACAGACGGTAAGTGGTCGAAGCTGGCTATGTCCTTTAGTACCAGTACAAATAACGGCGTCACCTGGACCGAGCCGGTCATCATGAAAGGCGATACCGACGCATTTCATCTTGACTCGGACCGCAATCAGCCGCAGGGAAATGCTTTTACTATGTCCAACGGCGCCTTGATTTCGTTTTCAGATGGTTCGGCCATTGGTGGTGACGGTTCATCCGTCAACTGGAGTAATGACGCCGGCAGGACATGGTCGATGCGTACAATAAAAGACGGCCCTCCCGGAAATCATGTCGGCGGCGTCGAGCTAAACGATGGCCGAATCATGACCTTCTCACGCGATAAAGGCAAAATGTTCGGCAGCCTGCCAAAGAGCATCTCCACCGACCAGGGCAGGACCTTCACCTTTAGCAAGACAGAGTTTCCCGGTATTGGAACGGTTATGCGGCTTGCCTTAATAAGGTTAGAGTATTCCGAACCTGCGCTTGACCCGGATGGTAAGGGCCGCAAGCCGATTTTGCTGGTCAGTATTGCGCCCGACGGAATGAAAGGCAAGGACGCCAACGGCAAAGATACGACAATCTACGGAACCTACGCGGCTGTTTCCTGGGACGAGGGGCAGACCTGGCCCGTAAAACGCGTCATGAGTAATGTAAAGACAGGCAGCAAAAAATATATAGCCGGCCCATGGAACAGGGAAATAACCCTTGACGCCACCCACGGACAGAACAAATCATACTGGGCGGCCACCCAGACGCCGGATGGGGTTATACATCTGACGGATAGCAGGCTGAACTATACCTTCAATCTCGCGTGGTTAAAGACCGGCCTATAGAAACTCAATATAGAACCCACGGATATTGACCTGTCATTTCGAGCGGACCCGAACCCCTCTCTGCCGCCCCTCCACACACCTTCACATACGAGAATACTCGGCATAAGCAAAATTTATACGAGAATCACTTCCGGCAAAAAAACTTTGACACGCAGCCGCTCGATTGTTTACAATCCTCCGGTTTTGCGTAAAACAACTTTGTCCTGTTTACTCTGGAGTTGATTAACACTATGGCCGACGCGAAAGAATTACTGAAAGAAACCCTCACCCCCGAAAATTACCAGAAGCTCATCGCCCTGGACAACCCCCGGATGCACCGCTTTATCGCGGACGCCATCGAGCTGTGCCGTCCCGCTTCGGTATTCGTCTCCACGGGCAGCGATGCCGACAACGACCACATACGGGAGCTTGCCGTCAAGAACGCCGAAGAAACCCCGCTCGACATCCCCGGCCACACCTGTCACTTCGACGGATACCACGACCAGGCACGCGACAAGGCCAGGACAAAATACCTCCTGCCACCCACCTCGCAACTCGGAGAAAGCCTCAATTCCACCGACAGGGACTCCGGAATCCGCGAGGTCCGCTCATTCCTCAAAGACGCTATGCAGAACCAGCAAATGCTCGTCTGTTTCTTCTGCCTCGGACCGGAAAACTCCGACTTCTCCATACCTTCCGTCCAGATAACCGACTCGCCATACGTCGCTCACAGCGAGATACTCCTGTACCGCCCAGGCTATCAGCAGTTCAAAAAAATCGGCGACTCAACGGACTTCTTCAGATTCCTCCACTCCGAAGGCCGGCTCGAAAACGCCGTCAGCAAGAACATCGATAACCGTCGCGTCTACATTGACCTCGAAGAGGACATCGTCTACAGCGTAAACACCCAGTACGGCGGCAACACCATCGGACTCAAAAAACTCGCACTGCGGCTCGCCATCAACAAAGCCTCCCAACAGGGCTGGCTCGCTGAGCACATGTTCGTTATGGGCGTTCACGGCCCAAACCAGCGCGTCACCTACTTCACCGGAGCATTCCCATCGGCCTGCGGAAAAACCTCGACCTCAATGCTCCCCGGACAAAGCATCGTCGGCGATGACATCGCATACTTCCGAAAAAGCAACGGCCGCATAATGGCCGTCAACGTCGAGAAAGGAATCTTCGGAATTATCCGTGACGTCAACACAGACGACGACCCCATAATCTATGAGGCCCTTACTGGCCCCATCGAAGTCATCTTCTCGAACGTCCTGCTCGACAAGAACAAAAAGCCCTGCTGGCTCGGTATGGGCGCCGAACTGCCCACACAAGGAACAAACCACTCCGGCGCCTGGCAAAAAGGAAAAAAAGACCAAAAAGGAAACGAAATCACCGCCTCGCACAAAAACGCACGCTATTGCCTCAGCATCAATGAGCTGGCCAACTGCGACCGGCTCATCAACGACCCGGCCGGCGTCCCCGTCGGAGGAATCATCTACGGCGGACGTGACAGTGACACCTTGGTGCCTGTCGAACAGGCATACAACTGGAACGAAGGAATCCTCATAAAAGGCGCAGCGCTCGAATCGGAAACCACCGCCGCAACACTCGGAGAACAAGGCGTCAGAACCTTCAACCTTATGTCAAATCTCGACTTCCTCTCCATACCGCTCGGCAAATACATCCGCAACAATCTCGACTTCGCCGCCGACGTCGAAAAACCGCCGCTAATCTTCTCCGTCAACTATTTCCTCAAAGACAAAGGCGGACAGTACCTCAACGGAATGGCCGACAAAAGAGTCTGGATCCTCTGGGCCGAGCTCCGCGCAAACGGCGACGTCCAGGCCATCGAAACGCCTACAGGCCTGATACCACACTACGAGGACCTTGCACGACTCTTCAAACAGCACCTCGACGCAGACTACGCCACCGACGACTACGTAAACCAGTTCACCATCCGCATACCGGAGAACCTCGCCAAGCTCGACCGCGTGGAAAAAATCTACAGAGAAAAGGTCGCAGACGCCCCGCAAATCCTCTACGACACCTTCGACCTCGCCCGCAAACGACTAAACGACGCACGCGACAAACACGGCGACTATATCTCACCGTTTGACCTGGCAGGCGATTAGACCCACCGGAGGCGGACTGCCGAACTCATAGCCCAAGCCTGTTAGAGTGGCAAGTTGCTTGGCCATGCGGGGAATTCACGTCTTGCCGTTTGATTTGAAAAATGATTGGACAGCCTGCTGTGGCGATTATATAATCTTGTTTTCGCAGAAAAGCTAAACGAACTCCGGCATTTAAGGAGCAGAAAAATGCAATCCGATGAACCCAGTGTCGAATCCCGATGTCCCCTCACGCACTTGAGCCGCAGAAGCTTCCTCGCCTCCGCCGGCGCCCTTGCCGCCGCCGCAGGATGTTCACGACTGGGCGGCCTCGAATACGCCTCGGCACTGCTCGACGAGAAGGGAATCAAAACCCCCGCAATCAAAAAAGCACGCATCCGCGTTGCATTCGTCCGCCCGGACGTGGAAAAGTACTGGATGGGCTGGCCCGGCGCCGCTTACGACATCAGGGCACACCAGCGCCAATACACGAAGATAATAAAGAGCGCCGCCGCCAAACAGGCAATCAACCTCGAACTCATCTCCGAACCGCTCCACAACCCTGATAAAGTCAATACGTTTCTCCAGAACCTAAGCAGCGATGCACCCGACGGCATCCTCATCGTCAGCATGTGCCTCCACCACCCCGGCTTCAAGTCCTGGCGGCAGGTCAACAACATCGCCGCCAATAAAGGCAAGGTCCCGATGGTAATCTTCAGCCCGATGGGAACTTCCTTCACCGAGGAAATACGCGGCGAGCGATACCCCGAGGTTCGCAAGCCCGGCGTCGCCGTCGGCGCAACCCAGGATGTTCAATGGCTCGCCACCGGCCTGAGAATGCTAAATACCATCCACCTGATGAAGAACACTCGCATCTGCATCGCACGCGGCGACACCGCTTCCGACCGCAAGCTCGACGTCATCGGAACCACACTCCACTACATCCCGGAAAGCCGCTTCGTCGAAGAGTTAAAAAAGGTCCAGAACTCCGACGAAATACGCGCTATGGCCGACTACTACAGAAAAAACGCAAAGGACATCGTCGAGCCAACCAAAGACGACATCCTCACCGCCGCAAAGAACTACACTGTCTGCCGACGTCTGATGGCCGCCGAAAACTGCCACGGCTTCTCAATGGATTGCCTCGGGCCGGTTACCAGACGATTGATAAAACCGCCCTGCATGGCATTCTCACGCCTCCGAGACGAAGGTGGACTCGGCACCTGCGAGGCCGACTGGAACGCCGCCATCTCAACAAGGCTCACCAACCTTCTGTTCGAAAGACCCGGTTTTATGCAGGACCCGGCCCCGAATACCGCCAACAACACCCTGATGGGCGCCCACTGCACCTGCGCCACCAAACTCGACGGTTTTGACAAGAAACCCGCGCCGTTTATCCTCCGAAGTCATTCGTAATCGAACATCGGCGTAGCAATGCAGGTGCTCTGGAAAGTCGGACAGAAAATTACTATAATGAAGTTCCAGGGCCCCGAAAAAATAATACTCGGTACTGGAACTGTCCTGAGAAACATCGACACGCCGCCTTCCGGCGGATGCAGGACTTCTCTCGAGGTCAAACTCGACAACGTCCCAGACTCACGCGACGTCAGGGGTTTCCATCAGCTCTTCATCTACGGCGACCTCGAAGACGAGTTCAAAAACTACTGTCAGTTAGCAGGCATAGAAGTCCAGCACATTCACAGACCGCGACCAGCTTAAGCCTGTCGGTGCGCCGGCTAACGCACCACCTGTAGCAGGTTTACGTAATCGTCCGTCCACAGCGCTGTGCGCGCAAGGTCAACTTCCACGTCGAGACCGGCCTGCCGTATCGCCTTGAGATTCACGAACTCCTCGTTCTTCGTCAACAAAATCCAGTCCGCCACAAAGAGACCTTCGGCGGCGTCTGCAGGACTTTCAATCCACACGCTCTTGAGCCCGAAATATTCCGCCGCCTTCAAAACGACGCCGCGCAAATCAAGAAATCGACTCGAAACATGCAGGGCAAGGACCCCATCCGGCTTGAGATGCCGAAGGTATATCCCAAACGCCTCCTTTGTCAAAAGGTGCACGGGAACCGAATCACTGGCAAACGCGTCGAGAACAAGCAAATCAAAGCCCTGCCTCCGCTCATTTTCCAGCGAAAGACGACCGTCGCCAATCACAACATCAACCTGCCCATTGCAGTCCGCCAGGTATGTAAAGTACTCCTCCGCAAAATCCTTAACCGCCGGATTTATCTCGTAGAACCGAATATAGTCGCCGCGCCGCGCGTAGGTCGCAAGCGTACCGACGCCAAGACCAACAACTCCGATTCGCCTGGGCCCTTCACGCCGAAAATGACCCATCGCCAGGCCAATACCGCTTTGCCTGCCGTAGTATGCCGTCGGCGCAGAGCGCTTCGCACCGTTGACATACTGTAAACCGTGAAACGTGCTGCCGTGCTGAAGAATATAACGGTCACAAACCGCATCACCGCTCCGTTCCTCCCAAACCGTCAACACCCCGAAAAAGTTCCGGCACGTCGCCGCCACACGCTTGTCACCATAGGAAACCGGACCAGAGAAAAACACCGCACATACACCCACCACCGCCAGGACCACCCCCCAGACTATCCGGCGACGCCGGCTCAGGCCCCCAAGATTTGCACAACACAAAACAGCAATACAGCACAGAAGTATCCCAACATAAAGCTCCCGGTACGTAGTAAATATCAAAGGACAAATCACCGCTACGAAGAAACCGCCCGCCGCACCCCCGCCCGCTATCATCAGATAATAACTCGTCAACTGCCGACGAGCGGGACGAAGAGCAAAAAGCTCCCCGTGACAAACCATGCAGCAGCTAAACAGAAAAACGCAATATATCAAAATCTGCTGCCAACCCGAAAGATGCTCCTGATAAACGGACGCAAAACCTACCCCCCCAATCGCCAGAATATACGCGACAAGAAAAACGCGACGAACGTAATACTTCTCACCGGCGAAACAGACCACAAACGACAGAAGATACAGACTCAAAGGTAACACCCACAAAAACGGAACCACCATAATATCCTGGCAAATCTTGTTCGTCACCGCCAGCAGCTCCACAGAAGCAACACCAGCCAAACCGAACCACAACAGCCTTGTGCCGAATCCCGCACCGCCGCACCCGACGTCCTCCTTCTCCGCCACAACGCTGGAACCCTCCGACAACCCGCCTGTCCATCTCAACACCGCGCACCAGACCGAAATAACGCCAAACAACACCAGACCCGCCGACCAGACCCTTACCTGCCAGTCACGCGAAAGCAAGGGCTCCACAATAAACGGATAACTCAGCAGACCAATAAGAGAACCGGCATTCGAAAACGCGTAAAGACGGTAAACAGACCCGCCCTTAGTCAGCCGGCTCGCCCATGCCTGTATCAGGGGGCCTGTCGATGACAGAACAAAGTAAGGAAGACCAACACATCCCGCGATAATAACCAGTATCTGAAAAATCGGATGCTCAAGATGCTCAGGGCGCCACTGCGACCAGGACGTTCCCGGAAGCAACAAAACCGCCGCGCCGACCAGCGCTATATGAATCAGTGCCTGAATTCGTGAACTTAAACGGCTCACACTCAAATGCGCGTAAGCATACCCGCCAAGGAGCATCACCTGGAAAAAGAGCATGCACGTCGTCCACACCTCCGCGCCGCCGCCAAACCAGGGCAGAATATATTTACCCGTCAAAGGCTGAATTTGAAACAGTAAAAAGGCGCCCAGAAACACCGCAGTAATGTGAAGCGCAGCACGCCCCGCTCCTATCCCCATCCTTAATCCTCCGGTGCGATGGTCGCCTCTATTTGGCATATACGACGTTACTCACCCACATTCGTCCCACAGCAGCCTCAACCCAAATCGACCGGACCGGACACAACAACCAACTGCTCAACGCAAAAACTTACGCCCGGCCGAAAACTGCCTGCATCGTCATCGAAAAGGGTGAGAGAGGGGATTCGAACCCCCGCCCCCTGGAACCACAATCCAGTGCTCTATCCAACTGAGCTACTCCCACCAACAAAACAATACTGCAAAAAACGCCGCCCCGAACATCCAGGCCAGCCCTAACATTTTACCCGATACCGCCGCTTTGTCAAACACCTTGTTCCATTTCGACCGTCCCGCCCCGCCTTCATCCGCGACCTCCGATTCACGATTCACGAGCTACAGCCGCTTCGCATCACTAAACTTCCCACCCGGACATCACCAATCAAAACACACAAACCCATAATCTCGAAAATTCTTACTACTTGAAATCAACACGAAAAAATGCTATCATGCTCCTGCAAGAACAAAACAGGAATACAACATTGTTTCTCGAAAGGACACGGCAATGCAGAACCAATATAACCTCGAACATGACGAAATCAATGACCCTAGAAAAGAGCTCGAACACTTCCAGCAGGAGAAGGAAAGGGTCAGAGGCATCGTCGGAAAAATCGGCGGCGTACCGAAATTCAGAACAAAGCTCATCAACGCATTATTCATAGTCGTCATCGCCGCTTCCGTAGTAGTCTCAATCTTCGCCGGACAGCAGCTCCGCCTCTTGATGATTGAGCTGGCCACCATAACGCTCTCGGTCAAAATCATCTATCTGATACACTGCCAGACACGCGTCAATCACTTCGAATTCTGGATACTCTCCTCCCTCGAATGGCGCCTCAACGAAATTATGAGAACAATCAAAAAAAAAAAACAAAACCAGACTAATCCCGGTCAATAATTCTTAAGGTGGGTGATTGTGCATAACAAAAAGTGGCTGACAATTCTACTTGTGCATATTGTAATCCCGAGCCTGGCTTTGGCAGAGTTAAACCCGGAAACAATCCTCCATTACAGCTTCGACGGCACTTTGGGTGGTGACATTCCCGGCATCCTGCCCGACGACACGGGGACATATACTGCTGTGATTATCGCCGGCTCCGATGCGGATTCGACCATAAAGTACGGTGCTGCCAACCCGTTTTACAATCCGGCAGGAACCTCCGCCGAGTTTTATAATGACAACTGGTCGAACGACGCAGGCGATGTCCTCATAATTCCGGACGCAGGCGAAAACGATATTGACGGTCTGGACTTCGGACCGTTTCTCCAATTCTCAGTCGAAGCATATATCAATCCCGCCTCCGGAGCTGCATCGGCAAAAACAAGAAGAATCTTCTCGAAAGAGATTTACTCCTATATGTATATCGACGATTCACAAACACTCCATGCAATACGAAAATGGGGCGGCGGCGACTGGGATGTAAAATGGACTCACCTTACCGCGGACAATATCCCGCTTGATGACTGGACTCACCTCAGAATGACGTGGGACGCGTATGCCCTCGACGATAAATTCAAACTGTATATCAACGACACACTGCTCGACAGTGCACCCGGCAATTGCCTGGATACCGGCGATTCAACTGCAGGCCTTGCTATCGGCGGCTATGAGCGGGACACAGGCACAAAGGCACAATTTTTCTGCGGTAAAATAGATGAGTTCCTAATCAAAGGCTCGATACGTGACCCGGGCAGATTCCTTACGGACCCTCACAGGCCCGTTGTTGCCGCGGGCAGTCGATATCCGACGGTCAATATTCTCCTCGATGACAATGGCGCCATCACGGGCCAAATTGTCCGCGTCGACGCAAACACCTTCGGCCCAATCGACGCTTTATTTACTCCACAAACCATACTTGAACTTGAGCCCATCAACGTTACCGCAGGGATATTGAAAAAGCTCATCCCCGACGGCAATGTCCCAGGACCGGGCAGATATGAATTTCACCTGACACGGACAAGCCCGGGGCATCCACAGTATCACCGTGTAATGCCATTCACCGTCCTCGAAAACGCCGATGAAAACCGGGGTACCCCAGGTGACCCAAACGGAATAGTCTACCGCAACAAAAAACCCTGGCTGCCTATAGTTATTTATGTTAACAGCAGAACAGGCTCAGGGCCCAATACTGTTCTGCGAGACAGATTCCTTAACTACTTCGAAGGCACTACTTTGTGCATGATGGATTACTGCGTACCAAGGGGCGGCTATGACTACGTTCAGGACTTTCTCGACAGGGCGCAGCAACGCTCAATACCGATTGTATTCCACACTCCATTGTACTACTATTCCGATTCCGAGGGCTACGCCATCGACGAGTGGTTTCCCGGACAAAACCCGATGGATGTACTCCATGAGCTTATGTCAAGATTTCGAGACCATCCGGCTGTCGTACTTCACTACACTAATGACGAAAGGCCTGATTCAATGCACGACGAACTAAGGCGGATGCAGACTGAGTTGCTTAGACACGACCCATTCCATCCGACGCTGGTGCAACACTACGGCTACGACAGAATAGAGTCACAGTCGGATTGCTACGACATCTATGCGCAACAGCGTTACAACAACAATATACGCACCTTTCTTCCCACTGTCGTTGAAATCCAGGACCACATGATTGACCCCATACCATTCTGGGTGAATATGCGTCTTAACAACCCCAATATCAAAACCAGCAGTTACATCTGTATTGCCGGCGGAGCAAAAGGCCTGATGTTCTACAAATTTGCCACTCTGTGGGATGACCAGCAAACCTTTCAGAGCAAGTGGGCGACCGTCG
>JAUWKC010000166.1 GCA_030607345.1 Planctomycetota bacterium
TCAGAGCCTATCTGAATAACCTGCTCTATTGCGGCCGGCTGCAAAGCCCGATGCCTGCGTTGTCGGCCAAAAACGTCCTCACCGTGGAGCAAACCACGCCTTCGAGCGTTTTCGGTCTGCCGCCTTGGCCTCGAACTTTTCGCTTGGCCTCATAACGACCCGGTTATTCAGATAGGCTCTTAGTAACGATTGTAGTATTGTCGGAGGGCAGAACGCAACTGGAAAACCAGATTTTTCGTGGCTGCCGTGCTTTTTCAAGCAGGGCCTGTTCTATTTTACTTCGACGACGGAGTTGAGGTCCCCGAACGGGTTTGGTTCGGTCCACTCATTGTAAGGGTCCTGCTGCCAGTGCCCGTCCACGACAAGTCTGTAGCGGTGTTTTCCTGTGGGCAGTTTGAGCTTTGTCTGCCATACGCCGGTATTTTCCAGTTTTTCCATTGGACTTTTCTCGGGCTGCCAATCGTTGAAGTCTCCGGCGAGCTGTACGGTTTCTGCTCGTGGATATAGCGTTACGAAGATAAGGGCATCGTTTACCTGGCTGACACCATAATAGTCCGAGAGCTTGGCGTTTAGGCTGAGCGGTTCTTTTGTTTCGGTATCCTTGGCGGGCAGCTCTCTTATCGCAGGTTTTGCGTCCTTGAGCAGCTCGTCTGCGGTCGCGCTTATGGCTTCGAGCTGGCTTGCGAGCGAATTTACGAACTGGTGTCTCTCGACCTCGGCCTGTGAACCCAGAAGCTCCTGGACAAGGTTGCCGAAATCCTTTTTGCCTCTACTGGCGGGGGCGTACTCGCCAATAGGCTGGCCGAGGCCGGCGGCTTCCTTGATTTTAGTGTTGAAATTGACGATTGTTTTGAACATTTTGTCGCCGAACTGTTTTCGCAACTCCGCCAGTATCTCTCGGGCCATTTTTGTTCTTATGTCGTACATACTGGCCAGGACCCTGACATTTATGTTCTGGTTGGAGCGTTCGCAGAGGATGCTGAGGGTTTCGAGTTGTTTGCTCAGACCCTGCAGGGAGAAGTATCCTGTTTCGACCGGCACGATTACATCGGTTGCCGCTCTCAGTGCGCTGAAGGTCAGCAGACCGACGGCGGGCGGGCAATCAATTACGGCAAATTGGTATTCGGTTTTCACCTGGTCCAGAACATTTCTGAGGCAGCATTCCTTATCAGCGATTCCGGCCATTTGTTGCTCGAAGGCGGACAAATCTATGCTGGCCGGCGCCAGTTGGAGTCGCTCGCTGATTTGCCAGAGTATTTCTGTGAGCTTTATTGGCTCATTTCTACTCTTGCTTATCAAGACGTCGTAGATGCTCTGTTCTATCTGCTCTTCGGGCACAGCCAGGCCGACCGCGCAGTGGGACTGGGGGTCCATATCCGCCAGCAGTGTTCTATGTCCTGCTTCAGCCAGAGCACTCGCCAGATTTATGGCTACCGTCGTTTTTCCGCAGCCGCCCTTTTGATTTACGATTGCTATAATTCTCATGATAGTCCTCTTGAGCTTTGACAAACACCGTTATCGTGGAGGATAGCCTTTCTGCGTCAAATACCTGGATGTCAGCCTGTTATCTTATTCGGCAAGAAACAGTGGAAAACTTTATGTTTTTATGGGACGGGCCGATAAAAAAATGGGATACCAGCATAAATAAAGAGCATTTTGGCCTGTTTGAGGCGTCGATTAGGGTCACGTTGTCGCTACGGCGGCGGCGACAGCGGCTTAAGCTGGTGACTCGCTGGCATATAGGGTGGTCTATGAGAAATTGGAGGTGTCTTCGAGCAGCTTTTTTAATAAGTCGAGAAACTGGGCCGCGTAGGAGCCGTTGGCGATTCTGTGGTCGACCGATAGAGTAAGGTTCATCAGCTTTCGCACTGCGACTTCGGAGCTGTCCGGGGGGGCGCTTATGGCATCGTCGGGCAGGCACGTATCGGTTATTCGCCCGAGGCCGAGTATACTGCACTGGCCCGGCACCACTATCGGGACAAAAGACTCGATGCCGTAAGTCCCCAGGTTGCTTATAGTTATGCAGGCGCCGGTCAGGTCGTCAGGGACCAGAGAGTTACTCTGGGCTTTTTGGGCCAAGGTCCTGGTTTCGGCAGCGATTCGGTGGATGTCCTTATTGTTTACGTTCCTGACGACGGGGGCGACAAGTCCGTCGGGGACGGTAACTGCCAGTGCGATGTCGATGCTGTCGGCCGGTATTATGGCGTCGCCGGCCAACCGGCCTGTCATAAACGGGTACTTTTGCAGGGCTTTCGCAGTCGCGAGCATAATGAAGGCGTTATAGGAAATTTTGTTTTCGGCGGTCTTGTTCAACTCGCTGCGCAGCTCAACCAGTTCGGTGATATCGGCTCTTACCTTGAGATGGAAGCAGGGAATCTCACGCATGGATTGCAGCATCTTTTGGGCGGTCACCTTCTGCTTTGCGGTCAGTGGTATGGTTTGTCCGAGTTTGATTTGCCGTGGTGGTCTCTGCGGGGCGGGGCGTGTATCGGTCTCGGCAAGAGTGCCGCCCGGAGCAATCGCTGTTTGTGGGACAGGAGCCTGCGCACCGGCGGCGGCAACTGTGTATTTTGCCGAGTCGATGAGACTTTGGCCGATGTGCTCATCCCTGCCGGCAAGTATCAGTACGACGGCGCCGACGTTAAGCGTTTGACCTGTCTGAGCAAATATATGCCTTACGAAGCCGTCTGCGGGCGACTCGACCTCAAGTGCGGCCTTATCCGTTTCTATTTCAAAGAGCGTGTCGCCCTTTTTCACCTCGTCGCCGAGAGTGACTTTGTATTCAACGATGACGGCGTCCTGCATTGATTTGCCAAGCCTCGGGAGTTTCACTTCCGTAGCCAAATGCGCAATCCTCACTTGCCAGAAACAAATTCTTGATGTTCTCAGCGAACTTACCGATAAGGCGCCAGGAGTATAGCATAGCTTCGGCTGCAAAACAAACAAAAACAGCGGCAAGGCAGCTTGTTCGGGCCGATTTGGGTTATGCCAGGGCGAGAGTAAGCCAGCGGCTACCTGACGGTCTTTCTCATTCGTACTGCGATTTGTTTTTCAGTTATGCCGGTTACGGTGCCGAAACGGATTTTCCGTGCGAAGGCTTTGACGTCGGTGACCGGGGCAACCTCTGCGAGCATTGTCTCGTCCTGCATTTGATAACTCAGCCAGTTTTTGCGGGCGCCTGTCATTGCCTTTAATTGCACGGCGAGGGATTCTTCGGCCATATCGTCAGTGACGCCGGTGATTTTCAATTCCACGGTTTTGGCCGGGCCGTATTTGTTTTGAAATCTGATGTCATCAAAGGCACCGAAGCGTTCAGAGTCATCGGCCGGACCGGCCTTTGCAGAGGTTATGCGCGACGAGATGTCGTTTGAGCTCTCTGCAGCGGCGCCTTTGATTTTGGCATTGAAATTACCTTCGAGGTGCGTGTCTTTGTCGGGTATTTCGAGCAGTATTGCCCCCGGTATCGTCTTGTCTTTGTGCCGGCCGAATCTGAGCTGCAGGTGATAGCCTCGCGTTTGAACCTCGGTTTTTATGTCGCCCGATTCGGGGTCCTTCCAGCGGTAATGCACGTGTACCGCCGGCGCACCGGGGCCGGACTTTGGTTCGCGTGAGAAGGACTTGTTGTCGGGGATAGCCCCGTCTTTGATGTCGAAGATAAAGAGAATGATACTTGGATTTGAACCCCACGAATCTCCCGCATAAATGGCGAGGCTGTTATTACTGAGCTCGGCGTTGTCGAGTGTGACTTCGGTGCCGCGAATGCGACCCTTGACTATCTGTTGGGCGGTTTCGATTATTGCAGGCGCTGGAGATATGGTCTGTGCGTTCGGGCCGGGTTGGGGTATTGTTTGCGGCTTCATCGTCTGGACCGCCGTCATTATCTCCGCCAGATGCTCTTTGGGCAGTGCCATATCGATGCGCAGTTTTCCATCCGCCGCTTTGCCTGCAAAGACCATATTGCTTTTGCTCTGAAATTCCATCTGCGGCAGGGGTACAGGGGCAAAAGCTGCAACCATTTTGAAGCTGCGCAGGACGTTAAAGGTGAACATCAAGTCGGCCTTTGGAGCTGCCGGAAGCAGTTCTGATGCGGCCTTTATCTCAGCGGGCATTCGCTTCGGGCCGCCTGCTTTTGCCTGGTCGATTAACTTTCTGACGGCCGAGCTCGCTTCGCCGCCGGAGGCGCCGACACACAGCCCGTCAAAAATAGCCCATCTGTAATCGAATCCGTCTCCATACATTGCAGCTATCATCTGAGCCTGCGGCGAATTCATATCTGTCGGTTTTATTGCGAATTTTCCGGCATCGATTGAAACGCCCTTGTAATACTCAGCTTCGAGCT
Organism: Planctomycetota bacterium; assembly: GCA_030607345.1. The sequence goes on from JAUWKC010000166.1 coordinate 4,340, forward strand.
TTACGTTGAAGTCGGTCTGCATTCCGAGGGCTTTGTAAAAGTCGGCCAGACCGGCGGTGTTCCACAGCTTAGCCGAGTCCTCTATGAGCTTGCGGTATTCGGCCGGGTCCTTGACCCTGAGGACATACGTAACGGCAAAGGGCGGCTTGGTCTGCGGGCTAATCGTGATGGATTCAGCTATGGGACCGGCAAGAGAAGCAAAGCCTCTCTCGACCAGCGCCTTCATTTGGGCGGTAGCTTCAGCGTTCATATTCTCGCCGGCAAAGGCGGCAATCCAATCAATACTCGCGGCATACATCTTCTTCCAAAGGGGACAATTCAAATTGGCGACAA
>JAUWKC010000023.1 GCA_030607345.1 Planctomycetota bacterium
CGAACGGTTCCAAAGGCGCAAAGGCTGGCAACGGAATTTGCGTGCGGATTCGCCGGATTGGATGGCCTTTCGAGGCTCGATGCAAAGCTGCTTATTAACTGCACCAGTGTCGGGATGCACCCAAAACCGAGTGAAAGCCCGGCGCCGAAGGAATGTATAAGAAAAGGGATGGTGGTTTTCGATACGGTTTATAATCCAGCGGAGACCTTGCTGCTAAGGCAGGCCAGGCGGCTCGGCGCCAAGACAATTGACGGCGTCTCGATGTTTGTCAATCAGGCAATGACTCAGTTCAGGCTCTTCACCGGCCAGGCCGGGGACGCCGAGCTTATGAGAGGAATAATCCACGATTCTCTTTTTGGCCAAGTGCGCTAAAGCGTTTTCTGGTTGCTGCCGACGGGCAGTTGCTGTTATATTACAGCGGCAGAAGTGTTAGAACAAAGGGACTGCAGCACGTTTGTGGTGCTTCGGCGCGCTCGCAGAGACAAAAACCGGTTATGTCAGTTGAGCAAGTTAGTCGTTGATTATGGTGGAGATGAGGCGAATAGAACAGTTTGGACGGCGTATCGGGCGGGAGTTTGGTGCTGAGCGCGTAATTCTTTTCGGTTCCTATGCGCACGGTGTCGTCACGGAGTACTCCGACGTAGATTTGTTGGTGATTGTTTCTTTTGACGGCAGGAGTGTTGATAAATCGGTTGAGATTCGGATGAAGCTTAGGCCTGATTTTCCGGTTGATTTGCTTTTGAGGACGCCGGAAAAGGTCAGAGAACGGCTGGATATGGACGACCCTTTTATGCGTGAGATTCTCGAAGAAGGAAAGGTGCTGTATGAAGCCGATAACGGCTGAGTGGCTTGCTAAGGCCGAGGCGGACTTTGCCACGCTGCAGCGAGAATCACACGTGCGCGAAAATCCCAATTACGATGGGATATGTTTCCACGCTCAGCAATGCGCGGAGAAGTACCTTAAAGCTTGCTTGTCTGAGGCGGGGGGCTCCTTTGGCAAAGTTCACGACCTTGTGCTTCTGCTGGAAGCGGTGCTGGACCTGCAGCCCGAGTGGGAGGAGTTTCGTGAGGACCTTGCTTATCTTTCAGATTTTGCAGTCTCTTTTCGGTATCCGGGTGAATCTGCCGACAGGGAGTCGGCACTGGATTCGCAGAGTCGGTGTTGTCGGTTTCGCGAGGCAGCACGTAAGGCATTGTGTTTGGAGATATAATCTCAGTGGGGCAGCGTCAAATGGGAAGAAGCAAAGCTAAAGCTGAAAAAGTAGTATTGGCATACAGCGGCGGGCTGGATACGAGCGTCATTCTGCCGTGGCTAAAAGAAACCTACGGCTACGATGTCATTGCCTTTGCGGCGGAATTGGGCCAGGGTGACGAGCTTTCGGGGATAAAGAAAAAAGCGCTTCAGTCCGGGGCGGTCAAATGCGTCGTGAAGGATTTGCGGAAGGAGTTTGTGGAAGATTACCTGTGGCCTATGCTCAAGGCTGGGGCCGTCTATGAAGATAAGTATCTTCTGGGCACAAGTATCGCCCGGCCTTTGATAGCCAGGCACCAGGTTGAGGTTGCTCACGCCGAGGGAGCAGCGGCCGTGGCGCACGGAGCAACCGGCAAAGGCAACGACCAGGTGCGTTTCGAGCTTACTTATATGGCGCTGGACCCTTCGCTGAAGATTATCGCACCGTGGAAGGACCCGAACTTTACGCTGACAAGCCGGGAGGCTGCGATTGATTATGCCAAAAAGCATGGAATTCCGGTCGAGCAGACCAAGAAGTCGATATACTCGCGCGACCGCAATCTCTGGCATATAAGTCACGAAGGCGGCGACCTTGAGGACCCGGCGAATGAGCCGAAGGACGGTCTGTTTGTTGTCAGCCGGCCGGTCTCAAAGACCCCCGATAAGCCCGATTATGTGGAGATTGCTTTCGAGAGCGGCCTGCCCGTGAAACTAAACGGCAAGAAGATAAGCGGCGTGAAACTGATTGAGCGATTGAATGAGCTTGGCGGCAGACACGCAGTGGGACAGGCTGACCTGGTTGAGAATCGACTCGTTGGTATTAAGTCCAGAGGTGTGTATGAAACACCGGGCGGAACGATTCTGGTTGAAGCGCATAAGAGCCTTGAGAGCCTCACGCTTGACCGGCAGACTATGCACTACAAGCAGCAGCTTGCCCTGAAGTACGCCGAGCTTGTTTATTACGGACAGTGGTTCTCTCCGCTGCGCAAGGCGCTCGATGCTTTCGTTGATGTGACGCAGCAAAATGTCACCGGCACGGCGCGAATGAAGCTTTTCAAGGGACGGTGTACCCCGGCCGGGCTGAGCAGTCCCAATAGTCTGTACGCAAAGGACTTGGCGAGCTTTACGATGGGGGCTGAGTACGACCCGACGGATGCCGTGGGTTTTATTCGACTGTTCGGTCTGCCGTTAAAAGTAGCTTCTCTGGTAAATAAGAGAAAGAAAAAATGAATTAGCAGTGGTTATGAAGGAGTGTGAAGGATGGTATTTTCATTCGCGGATTTTAAGTTGACAGGGAAAATTTCGGTTATGGCTGTTGTTTGTCTGGTCTGGTGCGTTGTGTCGGCAGGTTTGTCCCAGGCGGCGATAATGCCCGATGAGCCGACTTACACGAACGCTTTCGGTATGGAGTTTGTCCGTATTAACCCGGGCCAGTTTCGAATGGGCGTCGGCGACACCCCGCTTGGCGCCGAACTTACCAACCATCGCGGTACGCAGGCAGAAGGTGACTTCGATGAAAAGCCGAACCATACGGTGACGATTACCGGGCCCTTTTATATGGGCATCCACGAGGTCACGAACAAACAGTATGAGCTGTTTGACCCCGAACATAAGAAACTGCGGGGCAAAGACAGCGGTCTTAGTGAGGACGACGATGAGGCCGTGATTAACGTTAACTGGTACGACGCCCAGGCCTTTTGCCTTTGGCTGAGCGACAAGCAGCCCCTGCCCTGCCGCTTACCAACCGAGGCGGAATGGGAGTATGCCTGTCGGGCGGGGACAACCACTGACTATCATACCGGCGCCACCTGGCCGAAGGAGTTTCACAAGAATCAGGGTATGGTCGGGTCGGCTGTTGACGTGCCGCTGTATGTCGGCAGGACTCCGCCGAATCCGTGGGGACTTTATGATATGCACGGCAACGTCGAGGAATGGTGCAGCGATTGGTATGGTCCTTATAAGCAAGGTCCGCAAAAGGACCCCGTCGGGTATGTCGGTGGTGATTTCAAAGTCACGAGGGGCGGCAGTCACGCCACCCACATTTATTATCTGCGTTCTGCCAACCGGATGGGAACGGTCCCTGAAGATAAACACTGGCTGATAGGCTTTCGGGTTGTAATCGGCCCGATGCCCGATACCGAACCACTGCCGCTTCCGGAGCCACCTTTGAATCAGCAGCGCGTCGTTCAGCGCGACCCAAAGACCGTTGCTGAAAGCGGGCCTGATGCTGATGTGCCGTACTTTAACGGTCCGCGAAAGTTCGTACGGATACCGAAAGAGGCAAACGGGCCGGTCTTTGCAGGGCACAATCACTGTCCGGCAATTGTTGAGTGTCCTAACGGGGATTTGCTGGCGATATGGTATACGGGAATCGGGGAAAGAGAGCGCAATATGGCGGTCTGCGCGAGCAGGCTGGTCTATGGCGCCGACAAGTGGCAGCCGGCGACGCCGTTCTGGGACCCGCCTGACCGCAATGATACGGCTCTGTCTACGTGGTTCGACGGGGACAAGACAATCTATCATTTTAATTCACTTTCCATATCCTCGAACTGGTCGCGGATGGCGGTCGTGATGCGCACCAGCACCGACAGCGGCGCTACCTGGTCGAGTCCAAGGCTGATTCTGCCCGAGCATGATAGACTGCACCAGGTCAGCGAAGCGGTCATCAGAATGAACGACGGCTCGATTGCCATAACGCATGACAGCGGCCATACGCTGTGGGTGAGCAAAGACGAGGGCCTTAGCTGGAGCAATCCGGGCGGGACCATTAGTGGCAATCATCCGAGCGTTGCTCAGCTTGAGGACGGCACGCTTATTGGACTTGGCAGAGGCGGCGCCATAGACGGTAAGATGCCGATGAGCATATCTACTGACGGCGGAAAGACCTTCATCTATAAGGCGACGGAGTTTCAGAGCATCGGCGGCGGACAGCGTCTCGCGCTGCTGCGACTAAAGGAAGGGCCCCTGTTTGTGGCTTCGTTCGGCAATGCTTACGGAGTATGCCAGGTCCCGATTATGATTACCGATTCTTCAGGCAATAAGTATCAGGCAAAGGAGCTGTTCGGTGCGGTGTCTTTGGACGGAGGTAAAACGTGGCCCTATAAGAAGGTAATCAGCCCCGGCGACCCCGCCCGGTTTGTAGAGTGCACCGATGGGGGAGTGATTCCCCTCAGCGGTCGAAGCAGTGAGCACCGTGGATATATGTCGGTCTGCCAGGGTCTCGATGGTGTAATTAATCTTATCAGCAGCCGGCAGCACTATGCTTTTAATCTGAAGTGGCTTATGACGCCTCCGCCGCCGCCGGCGCCTCCGATAAAGGTAAAACACATGGTCGAGACGTTTGACGGACCCGGCAAGTTTGACCTCGACGGCTGGCACGATTACAAAAGCTACACCGGGGGCTTTACCGGCAGCGGCACGTATCATATAGACTCGATTATGCCTTACGGCGGACTCAACATCGTTGTAGGCAAGGGGTCTTTCGATGCGGTCTTTGACTTTGATAACCTGAGTTTTCATAAGGAGTTACGGGGGGGAGACCTGAGCTTCGGTCTTAAGGATAAGCTGGGCCGGACATGGTTCCTGGGTGTCAACCAGAGGCAGATGGTTGCTTACTTTAAGGATACGCCCGGGGAACGTAAGCTAAAGCAGCCTCGCGGCGAACCTGTGAAGTTCAAGAGCGTTCCCGGCAGGATAAAGGCGAGGTTTGTCTATAACCAGCAGACCGGTCGGTGCCGAGTCTTTTATGGGTTTGATGGCGCCGAGCCCACCGAGGAGATGCCGAGAAGCAAGGGGGGCTTATATTTTTATGAGCCTTTCAGTGAATCGAATGCCGCCTATATTCTGATGACCGATGGCGATATTGATGTGGCTCGCTTCGAGATTAAGCCGCTTTAGCCCTGAGGGCAAAAATATTTGTGCTGAAAGGGCCATATTTTCGATATAGTTATAGAAGGATTCGAATTTTTGCGTCAAGGAGGTGTTGTGGCGGTACCGGACTGGATTTGGTTTGTCTTTATTTTTGCGTTTGGCTGCTGTGTGGGCAGCTTTCTTAATGTCGTTATTTACCGCTTGCCGCGTGATAAGTCCCTGGTAAGCCCCGGCTCGGCATGTCCGTCGTGCGGACAGCACATTCGATTCTACGATAATATACCGCTTGTTTCGTGGTTGCTTTTGCGGGCGAGGTGTCGATATTGCGAGGCGAGGATATCTGCTCGCTACTTCGTTATCGAACTGCTTACCGGGTTGGTCTTTCTGGGCTTCTTTATTTTCTATTTTCACACTGAGCGCGGCGCCGGCGTAGGTGAATTCTCCCAGGGCGGTTGGCTGGTTTATGTCGCTTCACTTATTCTGGCGGCCGGTTTAATCGCCGCCTCAGCAATAGACCTGGAGCTGTGGGTGATTCCACTTTCTGTCTGCTGGTTTGTCACGGTTGCGGGCCTGGTTGCCTGTGCCGCCGGCGGCTATGTGATGGACCCGGACGTAATTCGCGACAACAGCCTGCTGCCGGTAGCCTCTGCAACGACGGGCGCGCTGGCCGTCGGGGCGGCGGTGGGGCTGTGCGTAGCGATGGTTCTGCTTGAAACTGGTTTGATTAAGAGAAGCTATGAATCAGACGCCAAGGAGGATGTGCCCGGGCCAGCCCGGGAATCGGACTCTGAGCGAAAGGTCAATCACCGCATCGAGGCCTGCAGGGAAATAGTATTTCTGCTGCCGATTATCATTTGTGCCGCTGTGGCGTATTGTGTCGTGCAGAAAAATCAGAGGGTAGAAAACTGGTGGGTGGATTTTCTGCAGAGGCCCTTTGTTTCCGGGCTTTTGGGCAGTTTGTGGGGGTATTTTGTTGGCTGCGGCGTCGTCTGGGCAACACGGATATTGGGGACCATTGGTTTCGGAAAAGAGGCAATGGGTCTGGGCGATGTCCATCTGATGGGCGCTGCAGGGGCGATAATCGGTCCTGTGCTCGTCGTGGCGGCTTTCTTTATCGCGCCTTTTTTCGGTCTGGCATGGGCCGGTGTGCAGATGTTTTTCAGACGCACTCGAGAAATTCCTTATGGCCCTTTCTTGTCTTTGGGGATATTCGGTGCTATCATTTTGAACGACTGGATATTAGGTTATTGGGGCCTGGTCCGTTATCATTACCAATTTGGAAGATAGGTTTAGATAAGGAGGTCTGTAATGCAGATGGGCGGCAGGAAATTAATTAGTCTGGTGTTGTGTGTTTTTGCGGTCACTGTCTTTTCGGGCTGTACGAACTGGAAGGGCGAGTATGACAAACTAAAGAACGAGCATGAGAATCTTCTTGGCAGGTACAAGCGCGAACTCGGGCAGAAAGGTGCGCTGGCTGAGGAGCTTTCGCAGAAGCAGCAAATCATCGACGAGCTTCAGAGTAAGATTGAGCAGTTCAAACAAAGCCCCGGCCGGGCCACGGGCTTCGGGGAAGATTATGATGTGGCCTTCGACGCTTCGGCCGGTACGATTACCGTGACCCTTCAGAACAGAATACTTTTCAGCCCGGGCCAAGCAAAGCTGAAAAAGGCAACAAGCAGAGAGCTTGACCACATTCAGTCGGTCTTGAAGAGCAAGTATTCCGGCAGGCAGGTTGATGTTGTGGGCCATACCGATTCTGACCCTATCAAGCTGTCGGGCTGGGCCGATAACTGGGAGCTTTCCGGCGAGCGGGCGCTTTCGGTCTTAAGGTATCTTGTAAAGCGTGGTCTTGCTGAGGACGAGATTCGTGCGGTTGGCTGCGGTGCCGCCAGGCCCGTGGACTCGAACGCGACGCCGGCCGGCAAGGCCAAGAACCGCAGGGTTGAAATCGTCGTTCATTTGAAGTAACGGCAATTGTCGCTCGATTCATAATCAACCTGCATCTCGCAGTGCAGGCATGTTCGAATGCGCATCTTAAAGGCAGTGACATCGCCGGCACGGCTGTGACGGGTTGCCTGTTTGGAGTTCCCTCCCTACTATAGTCCATTTGGGCGAGAGATAGAGGAGAGCCAGAATTTTACAAAGGGCGAGTCTGAGGCGCGGCATCTCATTCGTGGGTGGCAAGTGAGTTAGTTTCACTCTTTGCGGTGGGTTCTACGCCAACGCACTGTTAGGGGCCTTGCGTCGCCGGATAGGAACTATATCATGCATTTTTCGATAATCGTACAAGGAAAGACAGGAATTCTCTTATGTGAAATCACACAATCAACGGTTAGGTGTCAATGAGCAAGTATATCAAGGTCACATTATTGCCTGAGTGGTCTGACTACTCTCGTGAGAATCCGGCTGGACCCGCGACGTTCTTGCGTCAAACCAGCGAAGTCCCTGGGCCGCTGCAAGTATCCCTTGCGGCGTACCGTGCTGGGGAGGTTCCAAACCCATCGCCGCAAGACTTGGTTAGTTTGGCCAGAAAGGCTGGCGACACATTGGGTGCTACCGAGCTGGTCGAGACAGCCTCAGGTGAATGCGTCTTTGGCCACTTCGGCAGCGCAGTGTTCCGTTCGGCGGAATCGGGGCGGATGCAGGTCTGGTATTTGTCCGACGGATATGACTTCATTATAGCTACTCATATTTGTCCAGAGGAGGTTGATACGTTGGAAGTGGAGCAGGCGCAGAAGATAATTAAGGGATTGATTGTGGAAAGCCGGTCGTGGTGGAGTGTGTGGATGACCCGGATAGCTATCTGGAGGGCAAGATGAAGCCCGGCGATATCATGGCCGGCACTTATACATATGACTCGACAACGCCTGACACGAATCCGTCGGCGTGGGTGGAGTTACCGGGGTAATGCAGGAGGGTGAAAAAAACGGGGATTGGGTATTGACGCGGGGGAAAAATTTACGATAATTGTGCGGATAAATGCGGCTCGGAGGCTTAAGACGAGCGATTGAATGAAAAAGAGAGTTCTTACTTGTATATAATGGTGAGGCTATGATTGAAGTTAAAGAACTACGGCGGCGTTTCGGGTCAATTGTGGCGGTTGACGGCATTTCCTTCGAGGCAAAGCAGGGCGACGTCCTGGGCTTTCTGGGCCCTAACGGGGCCGGCAAGACCACTGCTATGCGGATGCTTGCGTGTTTTCTGCCGCCTGACGGGGGCACAGCCAAGGTGTGCGGGCATGATATTATCGCCGAGCCGATTCAGGTTGGACGGTCCATCGGTTATCTGGCTGAGAATGCACCGGCATACGGCGAGATGACCGTGGGCTCGTTTCTGAACTTCGTCTGCGACGCCAGGGGTATTTATGGCGGCGCGCGGAAAAAGGCGCTCGCTCGAATAGTCCCCATGTGTGCGGTCGAGTCGGTATATCATCAGACGATTGAGACTCTTTCAAAGGGTTACCGACGGCGGGTGGGGCTGGCCCAGGCGCTTATCCACGACCCTCCGGTCCTGGTTCTGGATGAGCCTACCGATGGGCTGGACCCGAATCAAAAGTATGATGTGCGGCGGCTAATCTCGAAAATGGCCAAGGACAAGTGTATTATCATATCCACGCATATTCTTGAAGAGGTGGAGGCGGTTTGTAATCGTACCATCATTATTGATGCGGGAAAGATTCTGGTGGATTCGACCCCGGAAGACCTGAAGCAGAAGCATCAGGCGAGTCTTGACGAGATTTTCCGCAAGATTACAAAACGCAAGAGCGCCTGAAACGGCTGTTGCCTTTGACAATTGGTTTTTGTTTTGAGGAGTTTTATCGATGAATGGTTTTTGGACTGTATGCAAGCGGGAACTCAAGGCGTATTTTGTGACGCCCGTGGCGTATGTGTTCCTGGTGATATTTCTGTTCTTTTCGGGTTATCTTACGTTCAAGCGCGGTTTCTTTGAGTTCGAGCAGGCGGATTTGCACCTTTTCTTTATGAATCTGCCGATGCTTTTTGTGTTTATGATTCCATCGACGGCGATGCGTTTGTGGTCGGAGGAACGCCGAAGCGGGTCCATTGAGCTTCTGATGACTCTGCCCATTACACCGGCACAGGCGGTATTGGGAAAATTCGTTGCCGCCTGGCTGTTCATAGGAATCGCCCTGGTGCTCACATTTCCGATGCCGCTGACGGTCTGCTATCTTGGCGAGCCCGATATCGGTCTGATGCTGACGGGCTATTTAGGCAGTTTTCTTATGGCCGGCAGTTTTCTCGCCGTGGGGTGTTTCTTCTCGGCCGCCACAAAGAGTCAGGTTATCAGCTTTATTCTCGCCGTGGTTGCATGTGCGATTCTCGTGTATGCCGGTATGCCAACAACGCTCAATTACCTGGCTGGTTTTCTGCCCAAAGGGGCGCTCGAGGCAATCGAAAGTCTCAGTCTTCAGAGTCACTTTGACTCGATACAGCGGGGTGTGCTTGAGTTCAAAGATTTGTCCTATTTTGTGATTCTGATGGTAGGTTGGATATTCGGCTGTGGTATAGTCCTCGATGAAAGGAAGGCAAGCTGATGAGCAGAACGCTTCGAACCATATTGGCGGTGGTTTTTGTGGGAATCATTACGTTTTGCGCGATTATACTGTGCCAGAATATCGGTAAGACACTTCGGATGGACGTGACCGAACAGAAGCTGTATACACTTTCTGACGGCACCAGGGCAGTGCTTGCCAAGCTGAATCAGCCTTTGAAGCTGAGGCTTTATTACGCCAAGACGGCTACGCTCAAGGCGCCCGACCAGATTCGCTTTTACAACAACTACTACGACTTTGTTAAAACGCTGCTGGCCGAGTACGCCAGGGCGTCGAAGCAGATGGTTCAATTGGAGATAATCGACCCTCGGCCTTTTTCCGACGACGAGGAGGAGGCGCTGCGCTACGGGTTGAAGCGTTTCCCGATAAGCGAAGAGGAGAACTTTTTCTTCGGACTGGTTCTTCAGACGCAGTTCGGCGTCGTCAGGACCATCCCGTTTTTCTCGCCGGAGCGTCAGAATTTTGTCGAGTACGACATCAGTCATCTGATTGATACGGCCGTAACGCGCCAGAAGAAGCGGATAGGTATTATGAGTTCTTTGCCCGTGATGGGCGAGGACACTTCGGGCTATATGGCCCAGTTGCGCCGAATGCAGAGGCAGCAGCCCAGGCCCCCGTGGACGATTGTCCGGCAGTTGCAGCAGCAGTATGATGTTAACGAGGTCTCGACTGATGTCGAACAGATTAAAGACGTCGATATCCTGCTGGTGATTCATCCAAAGGACCTTCCGGAGAAGACTCTCTTTGCAATTGACCAATACGTTCTCAAAGGTGGCAGGACAATCTTCTTCGTAGACCCTCGCTGCTTTGTCGACACTGCCGCAAATCCGCTTGATAGGCAGCAAAGCGAGCCTGTTTCGAATTTGAACGGTCTGCTGTCGAAATGGGGGGTGGAGATGCTGGAGAACGCCTTTGCGGGTGACCGTTCTCTGGCAATGCCCGTGCGAATGGACCGCAACGAAAGGCTGCAAAACCTGATTGGCTATCTGCAACTGACCGGCGACTGCTTTAACAGGCATAACGTTGTGACTTCCAACCTGA
>JAUWKC010000018.1 GCA_030607345.1 Planctomycetota bacterium
GGCCTCTCCGTCGCCGTCGCCTTGATTGCCCTCTGTTTCTTCCATTGAGTAGGCGCTCAGGCCGCTTTCACTGAGGCGAATCTTGGCGGTGGTGCCCGGTTCGTTGAATATTGCATTGAGCCGCTCTGCAAGGTCCTCCGAGTCGGCGTACTTTAGCGTTACGACCGTGGGGACCTCGGCCGGCTCCTGCTTATCAAGCTCAGAGATAAACTCCTTGATAATCCTGTAGGCCTCGGGAATCTTGCTTATCACCACTATCTTTTTCGTGCCGGGCACCTCCTCAAAGGTCAACTGCCCGTACAGGGGCCCGACGATTTTCTTCTTCGTGTCACCATCATCATCCCACCACCACCACGACCGGTTGCTCTCGCTTTCCTCGGTGAAGAGCTCGCTCAAAAGAGTCGCCATTTTCACAGGGTCGGTGTTTTTCAGTGTTATTATCAAGGGTTTTACCTTTTCCACGTCAAGCGGAGCGTCCCATTCCTTTATCTGGGCCTCTATCTTTAACATCTTCTCAGGCGAGGCAATCACCGTCACCTGCTGCATAGTCGGAAATGCTATTACCTTGACGATATCCGATGGCTTGCGCTGGCTGCGATACCTCCAGTAATAATAACCTCTGTATCCCTCTTCGCCTTCTCCGAACAGGTCGTCTATATTCTGCTTGATTTGCTCCGGGTCGGCATGCTTCAGGTCAAACACCTTTGTTTCAAGGCCGGTTGGAATGTCTATCTCCTCGATGAGCCTCTTGACCATTTCTCGCATATCCTGTCGGCCATATATCACAATCTGACCGGACTGCTGCAACGGCTGAACGAGAACGCTCATTTGCAGTTCCCTTCCGGGCATTCGCTGAAATACCTCATTGAGACGGTCGGCGACCTCATCAACGTCGGCGAACCTCACCACAACCGTTTCATGGTCGGGCTGGACCTGTTCCCTTGTGTCGAGCCTGGTTATCCACTGACGAATCTGTTTCATATCTTCAGGCGAAGCCTGGGCAATTATCCACTTACGCTGCGGCACGGGAATGAGCTTAACCGGCGCCCCGCTCGGGCCGACCGCGACCGAGATAGCTTCTCCTCCTTCACGCTCTCGACGTCTGTCGCGGTCGCGTCGCCTGTCTCTGTCACTCCTGCGGTCGGGCCTGGAAGTGGCTCTCTGCTCACCTCCCATTAGAATCCTCAAGACCTGGACTATCTCGGCCGGGTCGCCGTCTTTAATCTCAAAGACTTCCATCTGGACCTGCCCGGCTGCCGGGATATCGAATTGGTCAATGACCCGGCTGATGCGTATCAGATTCTCTACCGTATCAATAACCAGCAGCTTACCCGTACTCTCGTCGGCGCTGACGTAACCATACTCATCAATCAAGGGGACAATAATATTGGCCATCTCGCTCGGTCCGTAGTTCTTCAGTTGGAAAAACTTCTGGGCCATCAGTTCCTTGTTCTCAATGCTTGCAAGGGGAACATCCGCCGGTATCATCGGCACCCGCAGCAGTTTGGCCTGCGCCAGCGGCTTTAGATAAATCGTGTCATCGACGTGCTCGGCAACGAATTTCTTCGCCCGCAGCGCACTAAACATCAAGCGAAGAGCGCGACTTCGCGGCACCTTTTTGGGGGCATAAATCGTTATTTTCTGATCCATCACCTCGTCACAGGGGATGATGTTCTTGTCGGTCCACTCGGCAAGCTTGACAATAACATCCTTCATCTCCATATCTTTGACGTTGATGTTCTCCATAGGGTCATTCGGCTCGTTGGGCTCATTCGGCTCACTTGGTTCATTTGGCTCATTAACGTCTGCAGGTTTTTCCGTCTCGTCACCTTCTTGGCCCTCGCCCGGCTTTTCGCCTTCGGCGCCCTCGTTTGCATCAGCCGGTTTTTCCTCGGCGCCTTCTTCGGCCTGTTCAGGCTTGTTGGGCTCATTAGGCTCATCGCCGGCCTTGACCTCCGGCCCGGCCCCTTCCGTCGCAGGTCGCGGCGTGTACACGCTGACCCGCCAAACAACCACACCAGCCACTATGGCAGCTATCACAACCAGAATTATCAATCTTGCCGCTTTCATTTTTAGCACCTCGCTTCAACTATTTACGATTGACCCCTTGTTATCTTCAGTTCTTTATTATGATTACATTACGTTCCTATTCCTCTGTTGCTGTTGCTTTTGCGCGCTCGGCGCGCGTCCTGGCCCTGCGTCTTGTCCTTTCGCCCTCCGGACGAGGACGGCGGCGTCTATCGCCCCAGCGGCGTGGTCTTGCATTTTCCTCGGCGGGCCTGCTTTGGGTTTCTACCTTGTCCTTTTTTTCGTCGGCGTCCTGCTGTTGGGTTTTGTCCCTTTCCAATTCCTTCGAGCTTGTCTTGCCGAACGGGCTCACAGTGAATTCCTTGTCCTGCCAGGTAAACTTGATATACGTCGACTCAATCGCCACGATTTCCGCATCGCCTACTTTGTCGCCTACCTTGTGCCATTTGCCGTTAATCAGCACACTGTCACCGACGATTTGCACTTCTTTTATGGGCTGTTTCGGCTTTGCCGGAGGCGGAACAAACAGCGTGCTCTTCTTGAACTGCTCGGCTGTCTCTTTCGTTTTTGCAAAATATTTCTCCGACTCGTTCGGGTCCGACTCGCTTTGCGCCACAGCATCGGCAATTAACTTCCGGGCCATGGCTGAAGAGGTAAAATAACCGGCCACTTTTGCCAATATCAAGACAGCCAACAATACCGACACACCTGCCAGCACAAACGATATCAGGTGCGTTCTTTCTTTTAAATTTTCGAGTTTCATAAACCTAACCCCGCCGACTTTGCAAGAGTTGATACGGTCATATCCAGCTTAAAATCCTTCCGTTTCTTCGGGTCGCATTCGACTTTGAATTCTTCCACGCCCACCAGATACGGGTTCTCTTCGAGAGCCGCCAACAAATCGAGCACCTTTGACAGCTTGCACTTGCTGCTTCGACATCGCAGGCGGACCGACCTGTAGCGCGGGCTGATACCTGATTTTCCAACAGCAAGGAACTCCAGAGGCTCATTTTTTATCCCGGCCTTCTTCAACTGCTCGGCGACCTTGGCTCTGAAGAGAAACTTCTGCTTCTGCTCGGCCTGCGGCATCTCGAAAACAGGGACAACCTCCATCAAGCCGGCCAGTTTGGCTTGGCTGATATCCAGAGCGGCCAGTTTCTTCCTGTTGGCGTTAAGCGACGCTTCGGCCGCCATCCAGCGTCCCATCCACTTGGTTCCAAAGACGAACAAGACAATCGCACCGGCGCAGACAGCACCAATCATAAGCGCCCGAATGTCTCTCTTACTCAATTTACCCATTCCAACCTCTTGTTACCTTTAGACACTAAAAACCGCTCTTCTTCGTGGTATACGTCTTGTAATGAAAAGTCATGTCGAAGTTTACCTTGTCACCTTCCTTGGCCTTGGTGGGTATTATCTCCACGTTCCGCATACCCTTTCGGTCCTGTAAAGACTCCTGAAATTTATAGGCCTGCTCGGCTCCGTCAGCCTGGCCGCTTATCTTGACAGGCCGACCTTTCTTAAATTCAAATGCGTGCAGCATTACCCCCTCGTGCTCAGCCATGTTTATCTCGCTGAGAAGCTCGAGCAGGTCAATCCTTTCGCGGGCGACGGCTTTTATCAGTTTCTGCCGCTCCACAATCTCTTTGAAGTTCGCTTCTTCTTCCAGAAGCCTGCCCAAATGATTATTCCCTGCCACGGCGACGACGTAGGAAACAACAAGAAACAATACCAACATTAGCGCCGCAAGCGGAGCTGTCAGCTTGGGTGAACTTAGCCATCGCCTCTTGGCCCGCTCAGAGGCCGGCTGATAAACGCGCTCGAAGATATTTAACTGCCCGACGTCACCGTCAAGAGCAATCGCACCAAGACCTATGGGCACGCGGTGCTCGTAGATGTCCCGGACGCCGAATTCATCGGGCCCGGTCAGTTTTCGCACGTCCGGCACGGCGGTCTCGGCATTCAGGCCCGCCGAACAAAGGCACGCAGCTATCTCTGCGATAAAGCTGCCGCCGTCGGACAGCACAACGACCTGTATGTCACTCGGGTCGGTATAACCGAATAATTCCAGCACACTCCTGAGGTCCTGGCAGAATCTCTCGGCGATTGCCATCTGCTCTGCCGCCTCGTCGGCTCCGACGAAATCCTCCATACCTATATCAAGGTTGACCGCATTTACCACCCGGCCGTCTTGAGCCAGACACACCTGCGTATTTAGCCGGCCAAGACTGACCACCACCGTGCTTTGGTCGGTCCCGGCGAAAAATGTCCTCCATGCCTTTACCAAACCCTCACAATTGAGCAGTATCCCGGCAGGTTCGAATCCCTGCAAATTGTCGGCAAAGTCCCGGAGTTGCTCTTTCCTGGCGGCGGCTATTGTCACACCGACCCGGCCATCCTGGACTTCGCCTGCTCGCCAGGCCAACTCCATCTGTTCAGCCGGCAGCGGAAGTCGTGTCTCGGCCTGGAGCCTAACTATTGCGTCGAGCTCCTGCTGCCTCACTGCCGGCACATCAATATGGTGAAAAACCATACCCGACGAATCAAAACCAACCACAGCTACGACCCCGTCGGCGGTCTCTGCCCCTGCGCCGGAAAGGCCGCACTCGCCCGCGAATCCGCCAAGCTGGGTCTGGTCGCCTTCGATGCTTCTTGTCCACTCGACTTCGACGGACCTGCCGCGCCTTGTGAGCTTAACGGCTCTGAGTTTACCCTGCTCCTGCGCTATCGCAATAACGCCCGACTCTACTGATTGACCTATTAGCTTCTCGCTCATCTTTTCCAATCACTCGCCATTAGTGTTTCTGTTGGCCGTCGCCAGGTACGGCGGGGCTCCCTGATACTGGTAGAGTATTTTGGGGGGCATGGAATTGCGGTCCACCACCACCTCTCTCTGCAGCGTCGTGCCCCGAACCGGGCCCCTGTCCGCGGTCGAGAGGCAGCGGATTATGAAGACATCCGAACGCGTGGTAATAAAAGGCGCGATTTTCTTGAACTGACTGATTCCGACCGACTCGGCCTTGAGCACGTCGGCAATACTCTCCATCCCGAACAGCAGACTCTGTCGATAGGCTACTATCGCCTCGGCTACGCTTTGAGCCGATTCATCCTCGCCCATCAAAGCAGTCAATACGACCTTGGAGGCCGTGTTGATATTGATTTTCCCCGGTACTTGCTGCTGCTTGTCTGTTGTTATCTTGTCGGCTATCTGCGAAAATGTCTGCAGGTCCAAAGCCACAGCTTGCTCAGAATCTTCTCTTGAATCCTTTGACTTGTTCGGATTCGTTGACGCTTTTTTGGGGCTGTTATCGTTTATCAAATCAGCAATACTCTTGTACCCATCATCCTTGCGGTTTTCGACAATCCATTTGGCGTGAGGCGGGCTTATATCCAGGGATTGCTGAAGTTTCTCCTCGTCGGCGTTGTTGATGTTGAGCCTCTCGTTACCGATTGCGTCTACATTCCTGTCGTAGGAATAACAGGTCAGATATGCAATCCAGCCTTTGTCCAGCACATCATCGGCGTCATCCGGCGGCGGGCTTTTGTCGCCGTCATTCTCGTTGAAATCCAGCTTATCGTTAAAATTGGTGTCCTCACCGTACAACAACTGTTCCGTCACGCCCTTGACCAAAAGCAGCTCGCGAATTGTCTTGAAAGGTCCGTTTCGGATAGAATAACCATAGGGCAGATTTCGGTAGTAACCCTCCTCGGCGCCGCCGGCGGTCGGCTCATCATCTTTGTCTCGCCAATCCTTTATGGCATCGGCTATCTCCTCGGTCATATAGTCCAACTGCATCAGTTGCTCTTTCGTTGCTGTATTGATATTGAGTTTGCTCGCTTCATCAACGACCTTCACCGTAAAGCTGCATCTTTCAAGCGGAATGTCATTGAAATCAGCCTCGTTGTCACTCCACAGGTCCGTCAGACTGTCACTTATCCTGCCGTCCTCGTTCAACACCGCGATGGCAGTCTCCATTCCCGCACGACAGGCCCAGTTGCAGCGAAGCTGCTCGGTGCCGGCAAGACATACCGCGCTGTCGAGCCGGCTTTTCCGGCCTACGGTCGCGGCAATTACAATGAGCACGACCACCACCCACAACACGGCTATAAGCACCAGACCGCTTTGTTTATTCACAGGCCTCATCGTCGTCCCTCTTCTTCACCTTTTTCCTGTTCTTCGTCTTGCTCTTCTTCTTCGCCTTGCTCTGTGGTATCTGCCCGTCCCTGTCCCCAGCCGGAACGGGGAAAGTTCACCATAAAAGTCTCCATAACGGTATCTTTGCCGTCGGCCTGCCTTGCGGCTATGTTTACCTCCACCAACACAGGAATAGACTCGAGTTCCTCAGACCATTCGAGCTGCCATTGCTCTCCGTCAAAGTACCTCACCTGGAAAACGTCAATGTTCTCGGCAATTACGGTAAGCATCCCCCCCGGCTCAACTTCCTTGTCCGGATTGGGCCATAAGCGTCTGAGCAACACTGTTTTGTTCTCTTTGCGGCTTTCCTTGAGACAGTATTCAACTTCGTATACGTCGCCTTCCGGCTGGCCGGCTCTTGCCTTTGTCCTTCCGACCGTATACAGAACCAGACGGCTCGCAGGCATTGCTCCGGACTGTCCAAGCAGACCGACCAGCTTCATATTCTTCACATCCTCGTCGCGATAGAGATTGTTCAAATCCCTCGCGATAATACTCGCGGCGAATCGCACTTCCGCGGCAGTGTCGATATTGCCGTCGAGCCTCTCCGAACCGGCCGAAACCGCCCTGAGCGCACCAACCGCCACCACGGCGATAAAGGCGCCTATCACCGAGGCCACCAGCACCTCCACCAACGTAAATCCGCTCCTTTCGGAACGCGTCATGTTCGGCCTGTCGCTGCACTGCATCGCCGCACTCGGAATTTGCCGGTCTGACTTCAAACCATTACCTCGTTTCACTTGCCGGAACAGTGAGCATAGCCATCCCGTCCAACATAGTGTCAACCGAAATACTGTGCCCGTTGCCTCGCTCAATCCAGGATACCGTTATCGTCACCTTGTAAAGATTATCAATGCCCTGCGATTCCGTGATTGCATACCACGCATAGCCCGGTTCAAACTCGTCAAACCTGCCCTGCGTCTGGCCCATCTCGATGAACTGCCCGACGCCAAGATAGTCGATAAAACTCAACTGCCTGTCGGCCAGGGCCGCGGCAAGGTCGTATTGCCTGTTAAGCCTGGCCTGGGCAAGACATCGCGTGCCGACCGCTCCCAGCACCAGGACGGAACTGCATAGGATGACAGTCGCCACCAGCGTCTCGACCAGCGTGAAACCATTGTTATGTCTTGCCGGCTGCATCATTTTGCTCCTCGGCCCTTTCACCATCCGGTCAAATCCGCCTGCTGGCGGTCCAGGTCAATCGTCTCATTTTGAACGGTCTGAGCCAGTCCGAACTGCATTTTCACCTTACCCGTCGCCGCGCTAATACTTGCGGAATAATGATTCTTGCCGTCACCTATCTGAATCACCACCGACTGCGCCGTGCCGTCCGGCGCGAAGACTATACGCGTCTGGTCGTCGGCCTGTGCGGAAGGCGAGCCGCCCCCCGCTGTTATCTGGACCCTTTCGAACTTCACTTCGCCCGGAAACTGGACATGCCTTCTGAAGTACGAATCCCGCAGCGGCACAAGGCTGGTTCCATCCGTGCCCTCCTGCGATGCATACACCATTAGCACAAAGCCGTGCTCCTGCGTATTGAGCTGCATTATGCACGGGCTCTGCCGCTCGATAGCCTTTATCCTTGCGTACTTCGCACCCAGGACAAAATCACGTGCGGCTTTCTCGACCAGCATCCTCTTATAAGTTGGAACATAAAAGGCCCCGCCGATGCCCGCAATCAGCGCGATAATAATGCACACCATCAAGAGCTCGACAATCGTAAAACCCCGGTGAGCCTTGCTGGGCGTTCGAATTATCGATTTGCAATACCGCATCGGCATATCCACAGAATTCCACAACAATACATAAGCCCGGCCCTAATCATTATATATATCCTCATTGTCGCCTTCTCCGCCCTTTTCACCGTCGGCGGCGCAGCTTATCAAATCAATATAACCCGGATTAATCTCGCCCTCCGGCACGTAGATGTACGGATTATGCCAGGGGTCGAGCAGTTCGCTGAGCTTCAGATAAGGCCCGTTCCATTTTTCCTCAAGGCCCTCCGGCTCGTCAACCAACTCATCCAGCACCTCCGGATATCGGCCGCAATCGAGATAAAATCTGCTGACTTGCTGCTCCAAAATCGCCATCTGGGCCTTCGCCAGGCTCCTTTTGGTCCTGCCCAGGCCTCTGAACATCCGAGGAGCAACAAATACGGCAAGCATCGATATAATCAGAATGACCACAAGCAGCTCGACAAGCGTAAATGCCTTCTGTTTCCGTCCGGTTCGTTTCATTTGGACACCTTTCCATACAATCAACAACTTCAGGCCAAAAACCTTTATTCAATCAAAAACTCTCGGCTGCAAGGCGCCTTACAACGCGCCTCCGCCAAGGCTCATAAACACTATTGGCAGCAGGGTAGCCGCGATTATAAAACCTATCACAAGAGCCAGCAGCAACACCAGCACCGCCGGGAATATTGCCATAAACCTCGCTATCGCCGCGTCCGCCTCGCCGTCGAAGGTATCAGCCGCATCGAGAAGCATCTCGTCGAGCTTACCTGTCTGCTCGCCTATCGATACTATCTGCACGAGCAGAGGCGGAAAGAGCCCGGAAGAACCCAACGGAGCCGCCAGAGATGCGCCGGTCTTGACCTTTTCAGCAACATCGTCAATTTTCCCCGCCAGCAGCTCGTTGCCAAGGGTATCACGGACCACGCTGAGCGCCTCCAGAATCGTCACACCGCCTTTGGTCAGGGCCCCTAAGGTCCTTGCGAACCTGCCTACCGCTATCGTTCTCAGGACAAAACCCAGAATAGGCACCTTCAACTTAATCCCGTCCCATCTGAGCCTGCCGGCGGTTCTGGTCCATCTATTCAGAACAATGCCTCCCGCGATGGCGGCAATTAAGACCAGCCAGCCATACGCCCTGATAAAATCGCTCAGGGCCAGCAGTATCTTTGTGGGCAGCGGCAGCATCTCAACGCCGCCTACTATCGTCTCCATCACCGTCGGCAGCACGAACGTTATCACGATAACCGTTGAGACCAGCCCGAGACCCAGAACAAAAATCGGATAGGCCGACGCATTTTTCATACTTGTCTTTATCTTCTCATCCCTGGTCAGAATTTGGGCCAACTGGCTCGTCGTCTGGTCGAGAATCCCGCCTGTCTCTCCGACTCTCACCATCGAAATGCAAAGCGGGCTGAACACCCCTTGCTGTGCCGACATAGCATCCGACAGTGACTCGCCGCTGCTGACAGACCTGACGAGTTTGGCGAGCAATTCCTTCATTACCGCTTTGTGCTGCTGGTCGCGAATAATCTCAAGCGAGTTGAGCAGCGGCAGGCCCGCGCGCAAAGCCGCGCTTAACTGGCTGGTCATAGCCAGTATGTCCTTGCCGCTGATTCGTCGTGAACCAAACCTGAGAAAACCCAGCAACTGCCGTATCAACTGCTCAGGTCCGCTCACTGCCGGCGCCTCAGCGGACCGTGCCAGCTCTATCACGAAATGGTCCTTATCCGCCAGAATCGCTACCGCGCTTCTGCGGTCGGGCGCCTCGACCATCCCTGTAATGTGCATGCCCGTTCGGTTAACCGCCTTGTACGCAAACTGTCCCAAACTATTGCCCTCAAACCTGCACAACCAGTTTACTCGTGCCTTAAAGATTCAATCGGGTCCATACCGGCGGCAACTATGACCTTACGAGCCGCATCATCAATCTTGTTCCAACTGTTAGCCAAATCCAGACGCCTCAGCAATGCCGTCTCAACCGCGGCGTGCAGCGAGTAGTTCGGCTGAGCGACTCCGACCTCTCTCAACGCCTCCAATTCATTCTGGTCAAGCGTCACATTGACATCGGCCGGCAGAGCCAGCCTCATCTTGAACTCGTCCAATTGCTGTTCGTACTTCTGTCCGGCCCTTACGCAGGCATCCCTGGCCCTAAAGACATTTTGCTCGGCCTGGTCGAGCTCGAAAAGTGGTCTGCGGCCGACCTCGGCCTCAAGCTGCAGGCGTTTTTTCGACTCCAGCCTTCTCTCGTAATTACTCCACGCATTATTCACCGCGTCCCTGAGCTGCAAGACCCGGTAATAGTCGGTCACAATCGACACCACGAATGTCTTTCGAAAACGGCTGAACATACGTATCTGATACAAAGCATTTCGCTCAGCCTGGGTCAGCTTCTCCCGGACAATTCTCCTGCCGCGGCCCCGCAGTAAGGGCTGCGTCAGACTCGCACTGAGCACGGAGCCCAACGAGGTTCGGGGGTCGCCGGTCAGGAAACCAGACCAGTCGAGCGCGATATTTGTACTGACTACCGCGCCGCCGGCCAGCAGTTGGTCAAATCCCAACTTGCTATCCGAACCAACGGACTCTTCGTAACTGCCGTCCTCGGTGCCTTTGGCATAAGCGCTATCAATCGTCCCAAACCACTGTCGCGCAAACCGGTGCCTTTCCAGCGTCAGGTCAAGGCTCACCAGGTAGAGCAGCTCTTTCTGTCTCTGGTACTCGCGATTCTGTGCCGTAGCTATGGCCACCACATCTGCGAGGCACATCACGCCTGACTCCGCCATAATGTGCTCTATCCGAACGTCATTCGGCGAAGGCTCAACACCGGCAATTGTGTAATTTGCCTTCTCGCCAAAGTCCTGCTGCCATTTAGCGTCGATTATGTCGTACACTTCCTTATCGGCCTGGGCTTTGTAATGACCGGTGCCACAGCCGCCCGAAACGCCGAATGCGCCCACACACAAGACACACCAGAACAATAACTCTTTTGCCTGCAACCTGCAGAACATCAAGACCCTCCTCGTCCGATACGCATATCTAAAATCCAGGCCCTGTAATTCACTCTTCTTCACCGATACCCTGCGTCACCCTGAGCACCTCTTCAGGCGTCGTTACGCCATTGAGTATCTTGGCTATGCCGTCGTACCGCATACCAATATGGTCCGGGGGCGCAGCCTTTATTCTCTGTTCGGTAGTGGGGCTGGATGCTATCAACTCACGCAGCGAATCGGTAACTCTCAATAGCTCGAAAATGCCCGTTCTGCCGCGCATACCACTCTGCATACACTCGCTGCAACCGGCGCCGCGGTACAACTTCCGGTCGGGCTTAATCTCGACTGAACTGTTGA